>DATMTC010000484.1:0-4970 GCA_035565115.1 Microbacteriaceae bacterium
TTTCATGCTTCGCAAGGGGCACTGCTAGCGTACGTATGTGACCGTCGTCGTCGTGGGAAGTGCCAACCTCGATCTTGTGTATCGAGTTGAGCGCATCCCCGGCGGCGGCGAAACCGTGCTTGCGCTCGATGCGGCGGAGCATCCTGGCGGCAAGGGCAACAATCAAGCGATCGCGGCCGTTCGTGCCGGAGGGCACACGCGTTTCGTAGCATCGCTCGGCGTGGATGCGAACGGCGATCGTTTGGCAGCGACACTCGAGCAGTCAGGTGTCGACGCGCTACTACGGCGTGTAGATGCCTCAACCGGAACCGCGTTGATCACTGTCGACGAGCATGGCGAGAACAGCATCGTGGTCAGTCAGGGTGCCAACGCCCGGTTGACCGCGCTCAGCGACGCAGAACTGGCAGCGATCGGCGACGGTGATTTTCTGCTCATGCAGCTGGAGATCCCGATCGAGACGGTCGTGCAGGCCGCTGCGCACGCGCACGCGCGCGGCGCTGGTGTTGTTCTCAACGCGGCACCGATCCGGGATCTTCCATCCGCGCTCACCGACAACGTCGACATCCTGATCGTCAACGAGCATGAAGCGCTGTTGCTCGCTGGCAAGATAGCTCCTGAGCTGGCTTTGCCACGTTCGATCTCGATCGACGGTGCCAGAGACATCATGTCGATCCTGCTGCTCGTGGTTCCATCGGTCGTCGTCACGCTGGGCGGGAGTGGATCGGTCG
This sequence comes from Microbacteriaceae bacterium, assembly GCA_035565115.1. Classification (GTDB taxonomy): domain Bacteria; phylum Actinomycetota; class Actinomycetes; order Actinomycetales; family Microbacteriaceae; genus Rathayibacter_A. The sequence continues at coordinate 729 of DATMTC010000484.1, forward strand.
TGCTCACCCGGGAGATGGGCGATGTCCCTGCAGCGCACGTGCCTGCCGCCAGAGTGGAAACGGTCGACACGACGGGTGCAGGCGACACGTTCTGCGGGGCATTGGTGGCGGAGCTTGACCGTGGGTCTGATCTGATCACGGCAGCGGCTTTCGCAAGCGCAGCCGCGGGGCTGGCCGTGCAGACCCGAGGGGCGGTTCCGTCCATCCCCACACGCGAACGGATCAATGCCGCGCAGGCCGAGGCGCCCAGGATTGCACCGTAGACTCGACTGCGAGATGTCAGCACAAGCCGCGAAGACCACGTATGCCAGGATGGCGCTCGCGCCCGGATTACTCGGTGCGATCGTGCTGCTGGCCGGACTCGCCCTTGTCGGCAATAGCTGGTACATCGGCGTGCTGTATGTGACGGCTATCCTGGCATTGATCATCTGCGTTTTCGCTGCACAGGCCAAGCAGTTCTGGTGGTACATCGGGCTGATTCCCGTGGCGGTGATCTGGAACCCGGTGTGGCCGATTCCCTTCGATGATCTGCCGCTGAGACTGCTACACGTCGCCGGCGCAGCGTTCTTCATCGCCGTCGGGCTCGCCATCAAGGTGCCGTCTCCGCCAACCAGATAGATCGGCGTCGACGAACAGCCGGTCTTGGCAGTAGCGTACGGCGCGCGCCGCGTGCGAGAGTGGAATCGATATGTTCCAGGTGAAACGCGTGTACGACGATCCGGATGACTCGGATGGTTTTCGCGTGCTCGTCGACCGGCTGTGGCCGCGAGGCCTCAGCAAGGACCGTGCCCACCTGGACGAGTGGCTGAAAGACGTCGCACCATCCAACGAGTTGCGTCAGTGGTTCGGTCATGACAGGCAGAAGTTCGATGAGTTCGTGGTGCGCTATCACGCTGAACTCGACGAAAATCCGGCTGTCGATGTTCTGCGAGCATTCGGTGAGACGCATGACAGGGTGTGCTTGCTGTACTCGGCGCACGACACGCAGGCGAACCAGGCCGTCGCGCTTCGCGACTACCTCGTGACAACCTCGGCGAGCCGCGGTAACACGTAGCGTCGTGACGCGCGTAAACTGTTGGTAGCGCCGAGAACCGCTCATTCTGGCTCGACTGAATCGAACGTCGCAATTGCGGCAAGCAGGATCGACGCGGACTACGGTCCGTGGCCTGCGTTCGTGTGCTGTTCGGCCCGGCTCGGCGCAGTGTGGACGCTGCCCGCGTCCGCCCGCTCTCACAGGAGGAACATGCCTCGCTCCGGCGATCGCAGTACGCAGACGCAGGGCCGGTCATCCGGCCGGTCTCGTCACGCAAACAACGACGGCCTCATTCCGGTGCTCGCGCGCAAGGTGCGCGAGGTTGAGGCCAAGACGGCAGATGGTAAAAAACTCGGGCCGACCAACCGCACCAAATTTCAAGTGATCGCACTTCTCATGCGCGAAGAGCGCGCACGCGCCAAGGCAGACGCCGCACTGACGGATGCCGCCAGAGCTGAGCAGCTCAAACGGCTCGACGGGATCGCGACCATCCTGGCCAAGACCGCAGCGCGTGACACCTCGCTGATCGCTCTGCTCGAGTCGTCGTCTGCGCCATCGCCACTTGCGCAGAAGATGCGCAGGGACTGGCTGCTGGAGTCTGGCACAGAGTTGAGCCCTGACGATCTGATCATCACGACGGAAGCGCCCAAGATCAAGCAGGACACGGTCGTGCCCCCCGAACTCGCCGAACGACAGGTCGTTCCACAGTCTGTTCGTGCCCGCGTCATGTCAAATCCGTTCCTGCCGCCGGATTTCTCCCGGTCGGCTGCGGATGCTCCATCGCCACGCAGGCGGCTGGACTCATGGGAGTTGCTCGGCCCGCTTTTCAAGTCTTTCGAGACGGGCTCTGGCGGCCAGGCCGCGAGCATGGAGTTGCCGCAAGCTCCCGCGATCGACAGATATTCCCCGCGCGGCATGGAACTGATGAAGCACCAGGCGCGGTTCGTTGAGAGTGTGCGGCTCGGCCATCGCAGTTTTCTGCTTGCAGACGAGCCCGGACTGGGCAAGACCGCCCAATCGGTGCTCGCAGCATCCGTCGCCGGCGCATACCCGCTGCTGGCGGTCGTGCCGAACGTGGTGAAGATGAACTGGGCGCGCGAGGTCGAATTGTGGACACCTCAACGACGTGCGACCGTCATCCACGGCGACGGTCAGGGCCTCGACGCGTTCGCCGACGTCGTGATCGTCAACTACGAGGTTCTCGACCGGCACCTGTCGTGGCTGAGCCGCCTTGGTTTCAAGGGCATGGTGGTCGACGAGGCGCATTTCATCAAGAACCTGCACTCGCAGCGATCCAAGTATGTTCTCGGGCTCGCAGAAGCCATTCGACACGGCACGCCTGCCGGGAATCCGCTGCTCATGGCGCTGACCGGAACCCCGCTGATCAACGACATCGACGATTTCCGCGCAATCTGGCAGTTCCTCGGCTGGATCGATGGCAACAAACCGACGGCAGAGCTGATGGAGAAGCTCGAGGAGACCGAGCTCACGCCAGCCGACTCCGGCTTCTATCCGGAGGCCCGCCGCGCCGTCATCGACATGGGTATCGTGCGCAGGCGCAAGCTCGACGTGGCATCCGATCTGCCGTCGCGGCGTGTCGTCGACCTGCCTGTCGAACTCGACGACGACCTCGGCCGCTCGATCAAGGAAGCCGAACGTGAACTGGCTTCACGGCTGGTCTCCCGCTTCCGCCGCGCAGAGGCAGCAGGGGTCGCCGAGTCATTCGACGGCGATGCAGACGAGCACCGCGAACACCTCATCCGCATGGTCGCGCACGCAGAACTCGAAGAGTCCAAGGGTGCGAAGACCGGCGAGAACGTGTTCACCATGGTGCGCAAGATCGGTCAGGCCAAGGCTTCTCTCGCCTCCGATTACGCTGCGCAGCTGGCCAGGTCGGTCGGCAAGGTCGTGTTCTTCGCCAAGCACATCGACGTGATGGATGCCGCGGAAGAGGCGTTTGCCGCCCGCGACCTGCGGTCGATTTCAATCCGTGGCGACCAGAGCGCGCTTGCCAGGCAAAAGGAGATCGACGCGTTCAACAACGACCCAGACGTGTCCGTGGCCGTGTGCTCGCTCACCGCAGCAGGCGTTGGCTTGAATCTGCAAGCAGCATCAAACGTCGTTCTCGCGGAATTGAGTTGGACGGCCGCGGAACAAACGCAGGCGATCGACCGCGTGCACCGCATCGGTCAGGAAGAACCCGTCACGGCCTGGCGCATCATCGCCGCGCAGACCATCGACTCCAAGATCGCAGAGCTGATCGATTCCAAGCAAGGGCTTGCGGCCCGCGCTCTTGACGGTTCGGATGTCGAACCTGGCTCAGCAGATTCGGTTCAACTCGATGCGCTCATCGGCCTGTTGCGCGATGCGCTCGCGCACACGCGGGTCAGCGTCTAACGCGTTCTATTCGTCGAGTTCATCGTCGAGAAAGACTTCGCGTTCGTCGTCTGGGAATTCGATGAGGTCGTCGTCCGCATCGTCAATCGGGCGATCGTCTTCGTCGAATGGGTCGATGTCCGGTTCGTAATCGCCGTCTTGCGTTGCCTCGAACTCGTCGTCGAAGTCGTCGTCGAGGTCCTGTGCTCCACCAGAGTCGCTCATGGCTTAAGGGTACGCCGGGGCGTTTGAGCTGTCACGTGCGGATGAGCCCGAGTTCGCGTGCTTTTGCCACCGCCCGATGTGCGCGACGTGAAGACCGGGGTGAGCGCCGAGTGCTCCCTTATGGTCGCATTGGAGCGGCTGAGAGTGACCGCAAGGGAGCACTCGGCGATGAGGTCAGGCGAGCGTCTCGAGCGTCAAGACGAAGGAGGGGCCTCGATCGTCATGGATGATGCTGGCCCGGCCGGCGAATGTCGCGAAGTCGCCGGTACCCGTGCCAGGCACGATGTAGCCGAACGCCGAGGGGTCATCCGGATGCTGCAGGGCGCCATGATGGACGGCGAACGAACCAGAACGACCGTCGTCGAGCGTTCCCGTCACGAGCTCGGCGGCGAGATATCCGCGACCCGTGGCCTCGTCGCCTGACGACACGAAGTGAGCAATCGACTCGCCGACAAGACCTTCTGAGAAAACCTTGCGCATGGTGACCGCGCCGACCCAGTCGCCACCGAGATCGGGAAGTTCGCACGGGTCCCATCCGGTGACCTCGAAACGCGCGTTGATGGTCTCTGCTGTGCTCATGCGCCAACGGTATTCGATTGCGGCCCGGC
>DATMTC010000485.1:0-5340 GCA_035565115.1 Microbacteriaceae bacterium
CTCGAGGACCGGCCCCCGCGCCTTTGCCATCGTCATGCCACGATGCAGAATCAGTGGTTCCGACACCTGTTCGCCAATCGTCTGCACGGGATTCAGCGATGTCATCGGGTCTTGGAAGATCATCCCGATTTCGCCACCGCGAATACTCCGCAGCTGCGACTCGGGCGCCCTCACCAGATCCACGCCGTCGAAGACGATCTTCCCGCCCACAATCGAACCGCCTGGGGGCAGCAGCCGTTCGATCGACATCGCTGTCATGGTCTTGCCGCAGCCTGACTCGCCGACCAGGCCGATCGTCTGTCCCGCCTCGACCTCGAACGACACGTGGTCGAGCGCGTGCACCACCGACTTGCTCAGCCTGATGTCGGTGCTCAGATCCATGACCTCAAGAAGTGCCACCAGTCTCTCCTTTCGCCGCGACCGGTTACCGACGCTGCAATCGCACCTCGACCGAGTCGCGCAGGCCGTCGCCGACCAGGTTGACGGCAACGACAACGATGATGATTGCGAGCCCAGGAGGGTAGATCAGCCACCAGTAGTTCAGGAACACGTACTGCGTGCCGTTGCTGAGCATGCCGCCCCAGTCCGTCGCCGGCGGCGAGATCCCCAGCCCGAGGTAGCCGAGGTAGGCGACCAGCAGAATCGCGTCTGCCACCTGGAACGTCGCGTTGACGATCACGGTGCCGAGCACGTTCGGCATGATGTGCCGGCTGACCGATCGCCAAGACGAACCGCCCATCACGCGAACGGCCTGCACATACTCCCGCACCCGCAGTGTGAGCGATTCGCCGCGCACCAGCCGGGCGGGCACCAGCCATGCGGTCAGACCGAGCACGAAGATCATCACAGCTAGAGACGGCTTGACGATCGTAACCAGGAACAGCAGCAGGAACAGGATCGGGATCGCGAGCACGGCATCCACGATCCGCATCATGATTGCATCGACGACTCCACCGAAGAACCCGGCGATCGCGCCCCACAGAGTTCCGATGATGGTGGCGATCGCTGCAGCGGCGAATCCGATGATCAGTGACGCCTGGCCGCCGGTCATCAACCTGCCGAGCTGGTCGTACCCTGAGCCGTCTGTGCCGAGCGGATGCCCCGCGCCAGGTGGCAGGTTGGTGTTCAGCAGGTTCACGGTCACCTGATCGGTCGGATAGACCAACGGACCCACGAAGCAGAACAGCACGGCGATAACCAACACGACGATGCCGACGACGGCCAGTCGGTTCTGGATGAACACCTCGAACCCGAGCCGGAACATACCTTTGGCTTTTCCGATCGGCAGCGCACCAGGGTTCTGTTCCTGTTGCGTCAGCTGCACCGCGCCCTTGACCGCTTCGAACGGACTGCTCATAGTTGCACCCGCGGATCGATGAGAACCAGGGACAGATCGGCAAGCAGGTTGCCGATCACGGTGGCAAACGCGGTGATGATCACGACGCCGAGCTCGACAGGGTAGTCGGAAGTCTGCGCCGCCTGCCAGAACAACAGGCCCATGCCGGGGAAATTGAAGATCGACTCCGTGACCAGGGCGCCCGCGAACAGGGCAGGCAGCGACAGGCCGAGCAGCGTGATGATCGGGATCAGGGCGTTTCGCAGAACGTGCCTGGACAGCACTCGCGTCGACGAGGCCCCCTTGGCCCGAGCCGTGCGCACGTAATCCTGGTTGATGTTGTCCAGCACAGACGAGCGCATGTACCGGGAGAATCCGGCGATGCCGAGCAAGGCCAGGGTGACGATCGGCAGGATCATCCCGTTGAAGTTCTGAAAGATGGGGCCGATACCGTCCGACTGGGGAGCCTCTGGCGGAAACCAGCCCAGATTCGACGAGAACACTTCGATCATGATCAGCCCGAGAAAGAACGTTGGGGCAGCGTAGAAGATGAAGGACAGCCCGGTTGCGGCATAGTCGAACGTTCTGTTCCGCCGCACCGCCTGAACGATGCCGACCGGCACGGCCACGATCACCGTCAGCAGCAACGCGAACGCGGCAAGCACGATGGTTTTCGGAAGGCGGGCGGCCAGAAGGGAGCCAACCGACTGGTTGAGCTTGTACGAGAACCCGAAGTTGCCGGTTGCCCAGCGGCCGAGATCGGTGAAGTACTGCAGGATGATCGGCTGGTTGAGCCCGTTCTCGGCATTGAAGTGAGCGATTTGAGCGGCCGTGGCGCGCGGTCCGAGTATCGCCCGCGCTGCGCCGCCTGGCAACGAATGCAACAGGATGAACACGATGATCGTCACGACGATCACCACCAGCACTGCCTGAAGCAGGCGGCGGACGATGTACCCGATCATCGGATCCCCCTTCCGCCGCCATGCTGGCTGGCACTATTGAATTGCTTGCTGCCTCATCCGTTCAGTTCCTTGCCGTGCATCAGTAGTGCCAATCTTCCGGCTTGATGGAGCCGTACGGGTTCTGCCCTGTGAAGCCCTTCAAGCCGTTGGCGACCTCGGTGAGGCTGTATGTGTAGTTCGGCTGGTAGATCACCGGCACGTTCTTCGCCATGAAGTCCTCATATGCGTGCATCACCGCGTCGCCGCTCTTCAGGTTGGTGTCCTGGATCAGCTTGTCGAGCGTTGCGTTCGAGTAACTGCCTGAGTTGGAACCTGCGCCGGTGAGGAACAGCAGTTCTCCGGTCGGGTAGTAGTCGGGTGCGTACACCCAGCCACCGCCCCAGTTGCCCATCTGCCAGGTGCATGTGGGTCCAGAGCACGGTACCGTCGCGCCCGTCACGCTGTTGAACGGCTCCGACTTCAGGTTCAGCGTGATGCCCACCTTGGCAGCGTTGGACTTCATCGAAGCCATCGCCGTGTCGATCGTGGAGTTGCCGCTGGCGTATGGAAGCTGGAAGTCCAGCTTCGCGCCGGCCGGGATCCCCGCGCCGCAGTCGCCCTTGGCCGTTCCTGGTTTCACACAGGTCGTCGTGCCGCCAGGAACGACCTTCCAGCCGTTATCGCTCAGGTACTTCTTCGCGTTCGAGATACTGAACGGATACGGGTTGTTCTTCTCCGTCGAGGAGACCAGCGAACTGCTCGGATACAACGGAACAGGGCCGGTGGTCTCGACACCGTAGTTCTTCGCTGTGGAGGAAATGATTCCCTTCTGATCGACGATCGACTGCAGAGCCTGGCGCACGTAGAGCTGCTTGAAGATCGGCCCCACCGTCGGGTTGTTGTAGTTGATCGGAAAATAGTTGAATCCGTACAAGAACCACGGATGCAGCTGGTAGCTCGACTTCAACGGGTTCGGGCCGGCCGCCGCCGGGCCGGAGCTCGCCGGTTTCGCCTGACTGATGTCCTGCGTCGGAATGTATCCGACATCGAGCGACTTGCCTCCGCGCAACACGCTGAATTCAGAGGCGTCCGTCGTGAACGGCACCATCTTGAACTCCTTCAGCTTTGCCTTGACAGGCCCCGAGTACTTCGCGTTCGGAACGAAGTCGACGTGGCCATCCGAGTTGAAGCTCTTCAGCTTCCACGGACCGTCGACGACCGACCAGATGGGGCTCGAGGCATACGTCGGAAGGTTCTTGGACGCCGCGGTCAAATACGTGAACACGGCGGCGCATCCGCTCACGTCGGTTGCGCACGTTCCCTTGGCATTCGGGCCGGTCATGTCCCATGCGGCAGGCATCGGAGTGATCTGACTCAGCTGGTTGTAAAGGAACCACTGGTGGCTATAGGCCTTGTCGGTCGTCAACACGACGGTGGAACTGTTTGGGGCGGATGCCGAGACGATGTTGTCAGGGAACTGGCCGGGGGCGTAGCCCGCATAGTTGGCCTTTTCCGCCTTGTCCATGTTGATCCAGAACAGCACGTCCTGCGCTGTCACCTTCTCGCCGTTGGACCATGAGTACGGCTTCAGCTTGATGGTGAGGGTCTTGCCTCCGTTGCTGTACACCGGCTCCTGCGCCAGGCTGAGCGAGTCGTCGACTCCGGTCTTGCCGTTGTCGCCGTACCAGTACAGCGTGCGATACATCATCAACTGCATTTCGGAGTTGGTGACCGAGAAGTCGGCAATGGGCGAGAACGGCCAAATCCAGTTCGGAACGGTCGCGGGCGGCAATGCCCAGGAGACCGTGTTCGATGACTTCCCTGGAGCGTTGGCGTTGCTGGCCGAGCCGCCTGACGAACCGCCGCCGGATGAGCATCCGACTAGAACCATAGATACTGCCGACAGCAGAACTCCTGCGATGAGCAGTCGGCGGCGCGCGCCGAATGGACGAAGTTTCATGTGCTTGAGCCTCCCGGCCGAGCGTGTGCGGTGATAGGCCTGTTTGACCGTCGCGCGTAACTCCTTAATTCACGTTAAGCGCGCAATTCTTGAAGTTTCATGGTCGAAACTTATGATTCTGGTAACGTTTGCGCGGATGCCGCGGCGACGTCACTCCAGCAGCAGCGCAGGCTCCTCGATGATCGATGCCACGTCCGCGAGAAAGCGGCTTGCAACATCGCCATCGACGATCCGGTGATCGAACGAAGCACCGATCGTCGTGACGAACCGCGGGCGCACCTCGCCGTCAACCACCCACGGCTTCTGCTTGATCGTGCCGAGCGCGACGATGGCGGATTCGCCCGGGTTCAGGATGGGCGTGCCCGTGTCCATTCCGAACACGCCGACGTTCGTGATCGTCACCGTTCCTCCGGACATTTCAGCCGGCTGTGTCTTGCCGTCCCTGGCGGTCAGGGTCAACTTTTCGAGCGCCGATGCGAGATCGAGCAGGCTCAGATCCTGGGCTTCCTTGATGTTCGGCACGATCAGACCGCGCGGTGTTGCGGCAGCGATCCCCAGGTTGACGAAGTGATGCACGATGATCTCTTCGTCGGTCCAGGTGGAGTTCACCGTCGGGTTCCTGCGCACTGCCCAGATCAGCGCCTTGGCCATGATCAGCAAAGGCGACACCTTCACGCCGGCGAAATCAGGCGAGTTCTTGAGTCGCTTGACGAACTCCATGGTGCGCGTCGCATCCACGTCGACGAACAGACTCACGTGCGGCGCGGTGAACGCGCTGCGCACCATCGCGCTCGCGATCGCCTTGCGCACGCCCTTCACCGGAATGCGGTCTTCGCGTGTCTCTGGCCACTCTGGCGTCTGAATGTTGTGGAAAACGCTGGCCTGAGACGCTTCGCGGATGACATCGTCTCGGGTGACCTCGCCGGCGAGCCCGGTCGCGTTCACCTGCGAAAGGTCGACGCCGAGGTCTTTGGCGAGCTTGCGGATGGGCGGCTTCGCGATCACAGGGCCAGCGGATGCTGCTGGCAGCATGTCTTCTCGGCTTGGGACATGCCTGCCCTCCGGCGCGACGGGCGCTGGCTTGCCTGCACGGCGGCGGCTTG
>DATMTC010000486.1:0-2104 GCA_035565115.1 Microbacteriaceae bacterium
ACGCTTGGGATGTGCGCAGTGTCGCTGAAGATGTACCCAGCAGCATCCGGAATCGCGTGGACGAGGTATGCCTGCTGCGCAAGCGCCTCTGAGACATCGAACTCGCCAACGGTGACGAGGGCAGGAACCTCAATGTCGACAACACGGTCATACGCTGGCGGCTCGAGCGGCTGTGCGGTCGGCCGCTCGTGGCTGCGAGCGGCATTGGGTCGCGCCAGCTCGTACGCCGTTCTCACAAACGCCGAATCGAGCTGATCGGCCGAGCGGCCCACCCCGATCGACCAATACTCCGCTGACAGCCGGCCGAGCACTGGCCAATCACGCGCGTTATACGCAGCGTCGAGGCGATCGAAGAACGCATCCTCCTCGTCCGTCAGTTCGATGTCGGGAAACCCGCTCGGCCCGGATCCGATGGTGACGAGACCGCGCACGCGTTCCGGTGTCTCCACTGCCACATCGATCGCGATCCGGCCGCCGCGCGAGCATCCGATCACAGTCGCAGCATCCACGCCGAGATGATCGAGCACATGGCGGGCGTCGTCGCGATCGGAGAACGTGACGTCGTCGCTTTCCGTCTGGCCGAACCCTCGGGTGTCGTAGCGGATGACCTGGTGGTCGCGCGCCAGCACGTCGATCAGTGGATCCCACATGCGCAGATTCGCGACACCGGCGTGGATCAGAAGCAGAGCAGAGGCGGATGCTTGCCCGTCCGATTCGTAATACAGCCGCGCCCCCGGCACGTCGATGTGAGGCATAGTGCGAGCTTATGCCTGGGCCAGGAGTGGCCGCTAGCCGCGCTCGGCTGGCCCTAGGCTGGTGCGGTGAGCGGAGTGGTGGTCGGATTCGCGATCATCGTGTTCGTGATCGTGGTCGGATACGTGGTCGCGCGCGTCGGGGTCGGCGGCCCGAATGCCGGGTTCGTTCTCAATCGCATCGCGTTCTTCGTGACCAACCCGGCGCTGCTGTTCACGGTTCTTGCGAAGGCCGACCTGCACGTCGTGTTCTCCTCATTCGTGGCGATTGCCGGCATCGCCGCGATCGCATCCGCTGCCCTGTATGTCGTTGCGAGCCGGTTGTTCTTTCGTCGGCCAGCAGCAGAGACAACGCTCGGTGCGCTCGCATCCGGGTACGTGAATGCGAACAACATCGGCATTCCCGTTGCGGTATATGTTCTGGGAAACGCGTCGTATGTTGCGCCCGTGTTGCTGCTGCAACTTCTGATCTTCGCGCCGGCCGCCCTGACCACGCTCGATGTGACGTCACGAGGATCGGTGTCGGTCGGTTCGATCCTCACCCAACCGTTCCGGAACCCGATGATCATCGCCTCTGTGGCAGGGGTCGTCGTCGCGCTGACCGGAGTGACGCTGCCACAAGCGGTTTTCGAGCCGTTCGTGCTGCTCGGCGGTGCGGCGGTTCCGCTCGTGCTGATGGCGTTCGGAATGTCGCTTCGCGGAGCGAAACCGTTGCGTGCAGGAAGCGGTCGGGCCGAGATCCTGGTCGCGTCGTTACTGAAATCGGTGATCATGCCGGTTTTGGCATATCTTGTTGCGCACTTTGTTTTCGGGCTGTCGGGATCGGCATTACTTGCGGCCGTCGTGCTGGCTGCGCTGCCGACGGCACAGAACGTCTACAACTTCTCCAGCCGGTATGAGCGCGGCGAAACGATGGCGCGCGACACCGTGTTGTTGACGACCATTCTCGCGATCCCTGTGTTGGTGATCATCGCGGCGTTGCTGGCGTGATTGCTTCGCCGGCCTAGCCGAAGATCATCGGCCGGTCGTCGTCCTCGCCATCGGCATCCGTCTGCAACTCGACTAGCACGGGAACGTGGTCGCTCGGCGCATCGCCCTTGCGCTCATTGCGGTGAATGGATGCCCCGGACACCAGATCGGCGAAGGCGCGCGAGCCCATGATGAAGTCGATGCGCAAGCCCTCGTTCCGCGGAAAGCGCAGCTGCTTGTAGTCCCAGTACGTGTAGCCATCCGGCACGATCGGGCGCACGACGTCGCTCAGCCCGATCTTCTCGAACTCGGCGAACGCACTGCGCTCGGGTGGCGAAATGTGGGTCGACAGGCCCTGGATCAGCGTTGGATCGCCGACATCC
>DATMTC010000487.1:0-2753 GCA_035565115.1 Microbacteriaceae bacterium
TGCGCACGCAAGCACCTGGACAATGACAGACTCTGCGCCGGCGACTGCCGATGACCCGACGCGCATTCGGGCTGTGCTCGATCTGACCATGCGGCTGGCCGAAGTGATCTTCGCCGCGGGTGCAGGAGCCGAGGATGCGACGGCCGCGATGCAGGCCGTCACCCGGGCATACGGGCTCAAGGGCACCGACGCAGACATCACCCACACGCTGCTCACGCTCACCTACGAGGACCAAGAGACGCACGAAGCAATCTCTCGCAGCCGCAACGTGAAATACCGCAACCTGGACTACGCGAAGCTCACCGCGGCATCCGCTCTGGTCGCCGAGCTCATCGAGAATCCGATCGACGTGCCGGATGCGCGCAGGCGCGTGGCGGCCATCGTCAGAGCGCGGCCGCTGGTGCCGTGGGGGTTGCGCCGAATCGGCTGGAGCCTGGTGGGTGCAGGCGCCGCAGTGCTCATCGGCGGCGGCCCGATCGTGATTGTCACGGCGTTCGTTGCAACATTCTTCGTCGACCTGATCACCTCGAAGCTGGCCGATCGCAGGGTTCCGGTGTTCTATCAGACGGTGGCAGGCGGGGCGATCGGCCCGATTGCGGCGGCCGGAGTGCAATTGATCGATCCGAGCGCTTCACCGTCGATCGTCGTGATTGCGACGATCATCATGTTGCTGGCCGGTGTCACCACGTTCGGCGCCGTGCATGACACGCTCTCGGGCTTTTATGTCACAGGCACCGCGCGGCTGATGGAGGCACTGCTGATCACGGCAGGACTGGTCGCCGGGGTTGCAGGCTCGTCGCTCCTGCTCGGACGGATCGGCCTCAACCTGCGGATCAGCGCCACGGCCACCCCGACACTGGAGAACCTGCCGATGGCGCTGGTCGCCGCCGTCGTGATCGTGATCGGGTTCGCGCTGGCGGTGCAGGTGCCGTGGCGGGCGTGGTGGGCGGTGTGCGTGCTCGGCCTGCTGGCCGAATTGTTGTATCTGCTCGGAATCGGTGCGGGCTTCGGCGGGGTGTGGTCGTCCGGGGCCGCCGCGGTCGGAGTCGGACTTGTCGCCACCATCGCATCACGCATCGTTCGCACCCCTCCCCTCGCGATCATCGTGACTGCCCTCGTTCCGCTTGTGCCAGGGCTCATCCTGTTTCGCGGCCTGTTGCAACTGTCGGATGGCGAGATCACCGGGCTGCTCAGCTTGCTGACGGCCGCTGCGGTCGCTGGCGCGCTGGCGGCAGGGGCCATCCTGGCGCAGTCTCTTGTGCAGTACATCTGGGGTCCGGCCAGGCGGCTGCAGCGTCGCTTCATCGGCCCGCTGATGGCGCTGCCCGTGCGGTTCGGCCGCGAGGGAAACAAGCGCATCTAGTGCTCACTCCTGCCGGCGCGTTTCGGGTCGCACCCGTGCGCTCCTGATGAGATTCGGTCGACACGCCGTAGTTTCAACCCGAATTGCCGGCGTGTCGACCGTTTTTCATCGTGACCGCACGGGCCGGCGCCGGGCCGCGCGTTCGGCGCCCTCTCAGCTCTTCGCGACGAGGGTCAGCACGTCGTATGTCGCAACGATCTCATCGTTCTGATTGGTCAGCACGGTGTCCCAGCGCACCTCGCCGTAGTCATCCGTCTCGCGCGGGGTGATCTGCTTGGCCGTCAACGCGACGCGGATGCTGTCGCCGGGCGACACTGGTGTGACGAACCGCAGGTTCTCCAGCCCGTAATTGGCGAGCACAGGCCCAGGCGCCGGGTCGACGAAGAGCCCCGCCGCGAACGAGATCAGCAGGTAGCCGTGTGCGACCCTACCGGGGAAGAACGGGTTCGCAGCTGCAGCCTGCTCGTCCATGTGCGCATAGAACGTGTCGCCGGTGAACGCGGCGAAATGCTCGATGTCATCGAGCGTGACGGTTCGCGGCTCGGATGCGTACTGGTCGCCGATGCTGAGTTCTGCAAGAGATTTGCGGAACGGATGCGCGCCGCCCGCCCGCGCTGCCGCGCCCGAATGCCACACTCCGGTGATGGCCGTGAGCATCCGCGGTGTGCCCTGCACTGCCGTGCGCTGCATGTGGTGCAGCACGGCGCGGATGCCGCCGAGTTCCTCGCCTCCGCCCGCTCGCCCTGGGCCGCCGTGCGTAAGCTGCGGCATTGGCGAGCCGTGCCCCGTGGATGTGCGAGCGTCGTCTCGGTCGAGCACGAGCACCCGCCCATTGAATGCCGCGATTCCAGCCGTGAGCTCCGTTGCGAGCACGGGGTCGTGCGTTGCGATGCTCGTCACCAAAGAGCCGCCTCCGCGTGCCACCAACTCGATTGCCTCGGCGGTCGAACCGTAGCCAACGATGCTTGACACAGGGCCGAACGCCTCAACGGTGTGCAAAGCATCCGCGCCGCCGTCAGCGAAGCGCAGCAGTATCGGGGACATGAATGCTCCCTCGCCTTCTGCCAGCACCTCCCCTTCTGCAGGGACCTCACCGATAACCACCTCTCCGCCGCCGTCGATCAGCTTCTGCACCTGGCGAAGCACCTCAGCGCGTTGCCCGAGCGACACGAGTGGGCCCATCGTGACGCCGTCTTCACGCGGGTCACCGACAACGACCCGCTGCTCGATGCGCTCGCGAACGGCGGCGATGACCGCGTCGACGGATGCTCGCGGCACGATCGCGCGCCGAATGGCGGTGCATTTCTGGCCGGCCTTGACCGTCATCTCGGTGACCAGCTGCTTGACGAACGCGTCGAATTCCGGTGAGCCTTCCACGGCATCCGTTCCG
>DATMTC010000488.1:0-3696 GCA_035565115.1 Microbacteriaceae bacterium
GTCGAGTTCGCTCGGCCAGATGTAGCGGTGCGGTGAGCGGAACACTTCTGCGTGCCTGCCGTCGTCGAGTTCGGGGCCGAACCGGAAGTGATGCGACACCACCAGCTGGCCCAGCGTATCGATCGTGTCAACGAGAATGTAACCAGGTTCGCTCGCCTCAACCGATCCGGTGTGTCCTGGCGGAAGTGATCGCAGTTGCGGCACCCACAGTTCGATCACGAAGCATCCGCCGGGCCGCAGATGGCGTGCTGCATTCGCGAAGCACTCCACTTGCTCCTCCTGCGTCAGCAGGTTCGAAATGGTATTGAACACGAGGTAGGCAAGCGTGAAGTCGCTGCCAGCTGACGCCGTCACCATGTCTCCGGCCACGACCGGAATTCGGTCGTTCTTCTTGCGAAGTCGTGCGAGCATCGCCTGCGACAGTTCGATCCCGCTCACCTCGACACCGGCTTCTGCCAGAGGGATCGCCACCCGCCCGGTGCCGATGGCGAACTCCACTGCGCGCCCACCCGCCGCGAGCTCCTTCAGCGTTGCAATCGTCGGTCCGAGAATCTCCGGTGCGAACATGCCCTGGCCTGGAGTGTCATAGGCCTGCGCCGCTTCTTCATCCCAGATCTTCTGCTGATCGACCATCCATTCATCTTGAGCGGAGCGGGTTGGTTGTGCAAGTCACGCGGATCACGCGCGGTGAACGACTACGGACGCAGCACAAGCGCGATCGCCTGCGCCCGATCACGAAGAGACAGCTTGGAGAAGATCGAGTTGATGTGCGTCTTCACGGTTGTGACGCTGACGAACAGGCGGTCGGCAATCTCGGCGTTACTCAGCCCGGCACCGATCAGCTCGAGCACCTCGCACTCGCGCGGCGTCAGCTCTGGGAAGCGGTCGTGCACGCTGGCGATGCCATCCGAATCGACTGATTTGGCATCGGTTGCGGCTGCAGTTGCCTCGGCCGGCGCAGCCTCGGCCGCCGCTTTTGTCAGTCCGCTGATCACCCGATCCCCGACCTCCGCCGCCAGTGTCGTCTGGCCGCGTGCGACCGCACGCACCGCCGCTGCAACCTCGGCGCGGCCCGCATCCTTCGTCAAATAGCCGCGGGCGCCTGCGCGAAGCGCGCCCATGATGGATGCGTCATCGGCGAACGTTGTGAGCACAAGCACGGCCGTCGATGGATGCTCGGACACGATCCTTCTCGTCGCCGCAGCGCCGTCGAGCACAGGCATCCGGAGGTCCATGAGCACGACGTCCGGTTCTACGGCGGCCACGAGTTCGCATGCCTCTTCGCCGTCCGATGCCTGGCCGACCACCTGCACGTCCGGCAGCAGATCGAGCACGGTCACCAGGCCGTCTCGCACGATCGCCTGATCGTCTGCAACGACCACTCGGATGTTCTCGGCGTCAACGTTCTGATCACTCATCCGGCTCATCTCAACCTGTTCATTTCGGCCAGTTCATTCGGCCAGCTCATTCCAGCCCGGCCTCTGCGCGCACGACGAAACAATCTTCGCGTATCCCGGCGAATGCCGAGCCGCCTGCGAGCTCTGCGAATCGTTCTCGAATGCCGGGCAAGCCGTTGCCGCCACCGCTCGACGCCAAGCCTCCGCTCGCATCCGTGCCGGGCTGATGTCCGGCATCGACCGACCGAGATTCGATTGGCCGCGACACGGGCAGCGGATTGGTGACCGTGAGTACAACACGATCGTCGTGCCAGTCCAACTGCGCAGTGACCGGTTGCCCAGCCGCGTGCTTGCGCGCGTTGCTCAACGACTCCTGGAGGGTGCGGCGCAGCGCAAGCGCGACGGTCGACGGCACGGCTCGCGCTGCACCGTCGACCGAGAAGGTCACCGCGCCGGCCAGTGAACGATGGGTGGAGACGAGTTCGCGCAGCGACGCAACCAGGTCGGCGGCATCCGTTGCGTCAGCATCGTCCGTCGGCATGCGCAACGCCTCGACGGCGCGCCTCGCCTCGCCAAGACCGGATGCTGCAAGGTCGCGAGCATCCCGGATGCGCCGCTCCGCGTCATCCGTTTTGCCGGCCTCGAGCAGGGCCTCCACGGCGTTCAGTTGCACGACGACGCCGCCCAGGCTGTGCGCGAGCACATCGTGGATGTCGCGGGCGATCGACTGCCGTTGCTCGAGCAGTGTCACCCTGGCGTGCTCCTCGCGGGCGATGATCGTGCGTTCGGCCAACTCGCGCTGGCGTTCCCTGGCGGCCCTCGCCTGTCGGCGATTGAATCCGCCGAGCACGCCCAGCAGCAGCCCGGCTTCCATGGAAAGGAGCCCGAGCGGGGTCATCGTGACGCCGAGCGAGCCGAGTGCCACGAGGGCTCCTGACAGGCCGGCCGCAGCGCATCCGACCCAGGGCTGGATGCGTGGCTCGCCGTGCAGCCGAAGCACTCCGATGGCCGCGGGCACGAGCAGAAGACCGTTCGACGGTGCAGCGCCTATCCCGCCGAACACCGTCATGGTGATGGCGGCCGCTGTCGACAACCAGAATGGCGTGGCCCACCCGCTCCATTCGCCGACGATGAAGAAGCAGACCACGGACACGATGCCGACCGCGAACACCCAGCCGTTGATGTACCCGGTCACACCCTGTGTCACCAGGAAATATCCCACGGCAACGGCCCCGACCAGGCTGAGCACGGTGCCAAGCCAGCCCGATCGCGTTTCGTATTCGATCACTGCACCATCATGCAGTGACTGCGGTGCTCTTCTGTACCCGCGCGGCGAAGACAAAGGTGCGAGCAAGCCGGTTTGCTGCGACCATCACCAGGATGACACCGGTCGCCGAGGCCAGCACCGATCCCATGTCGCTCGCGATCGCGTCGATCCCGATGCGCACCAGGATCATCACGATCCAGAGCGCGAGTCCGAGCCATCCTGTGCGCGATTCGAGCACGGTCTCGGTGCCGTCCGCATTGAGAACGCGCTCAACCCGGTCGCGATCGTCGCCGCCGGCGAAGCGGTCACGCCGACCGGATCCGCGGCCATTCAGCGGGTCGCCGGGGTCGCCTGGGCGGATGTTGCGCGGCCGGAAGACCGCGATCTTGCCCATCACAGCGCCGATGCCCAGCGAGATGACGAGTTCGATCACGAGCACAGCGACATCGACAGCGCTCAGCAGGTGGATGTTCTTCTGCTGCGACAGCATGGCGACCCCGACGATTCCGATGATCAACGGCAGTCGCCACATCCTCGAGATCGACACGATCCGCCACTGCAGTTGGCGCCACACGATCCACGCCACAAGGATGAACCCGATCAGGATGTTTGCGATGGTCTGAATGGTCACGTCTGTTTGCCTTCCGATGCTTGATGTACCAAGCCTCGCGAGCATCCGCTGCGCCGGCCACCGCCCACGGGTGGAGCCGCGGGTGGAGATCCGTGGTGGATCCTGAGTATGGATCCGCATCCACCTTGCGCCGAGTGCTCCGCTGTGGTCGCTTCACGGCCGGCTAAACGACCACAAGGAGCACTCGGCGGAGGGCATTAGGCTTGCCAGGTGGCAGAGCATCCGTCGATCGTTTTGAAGCACAGCGGATATCGCGCCGTCGTCGAACCCGACCGCTTCGTGCCTGGCGCATACCAACTGGTGGTCGACGGCACGCCGCAATCGCACGTGAACCTGGACGATCCGACGCAACTGTTCTTCGAATACATCCAGCGGATGGGCCACGTGATCGACCTGATCGG
>DATMTC010000489.1:0-2358 GCA_035565115.1 Microbacteriaceae bacterium
CCGCACCGCTCGTCGGCGACCGCGTCTCCGTCATCGGCGCGGGCATGATCGGATGCTGCGTTGCGCGCCTGCTGCGCGGCATCCTCGGGGTTGACGTCACGCTCATCGACGTAAACCCCGCGCGAAGGGATGTTGCAGACCAGCTCGACGTGCGGTTCGCCGACGCCGCAGACGCGCCGCCAGAGCGCGACATCGTCATCAACACGAGCGGGTCGGATGCCGGCTTGCAGCTGGCACTTGAAACCGTCGTCACCGACGGCGACGTGATCGAGGCCAGCTGGTACGGAGACCGCCCGGCAACCCTCAAACTCGGGGCCGACTTTCACTCGCGGCGGCTGAGCATCCGCTCGAGCCAGGTCGGCGCAGTGGCCGCGCGACGACGCGGGCAGCGGACCCCAGGGCAGCGCCTGGAACTCGCCGTCCAGTTTCTGAGCGACCCCGCGTTCGATGCCCTGCTCACGGCCGACTCATCCTGGCGGGAACTGCCCGAGGTGATGTCGAGCCTTGCTGACGGGTCGCGCACCGATCTCTGCCACACGATCCGCTGGGGCGACGCGCCAGAACAAGACGCGCCCGAACGCGAAAGTGCCGAACAATACAGTGCCGAACAAGACAGTGCTGTACACGACAGGGGGAATGCGGAATGACGTTTACGGTCACGGTTCGCGATCACATGATGATCGCCCACAGCTTCTCCGGTGAAGTGTTCGGGCCAGCGCAACGGCTGCACGGCGCAACATTCATCATCGACGCCACCTTCGGCGCGACCGAGCTCGACCGCAGCGGCGTCGTTGTCGACATCGGGCGCGCTGCGCAGGCACTGGCGCAAATCACCGGTGCGCTCAGCTATCGCAATCTTGACGATGAGCCTGAATTCGCCGGCATGAACACCACGACGGAAGTGCTCTGCAAGGTCATCGCGGATCGCCTGGCCGACCGGGTGCTCGACGGATCTCTCGACAGCGGTCAGAGGGTGCGATCGATCACCGTCACGCTTCACGAGTCGCACATCGCATGGGCGAGCTATTCGAGGTCGCTGTGAACACCGCCGCCGTTGTGAACGCCACAGTGAACACCCGCGCGCCGGTGCACTTCGTCGTGCCAGACGCGATCGACGACGCGGCAAGGGTGAGCGGCGGCAACGTGTACGACCGGCACGTTCGCGACGGCCTGCGAAGCCGCGGCTGGGATGTGCGGATGCTCGTCATCGAGCAGGCGCAGACGAACCCGTCCGCCGATGGTTCAGCGACCGCGCTGGCACCGGCCACGCCGGCACCGACCGCGTTGGCGCTGGCCGCGTTGCCTGACGGTGCGCTTGTCCTGATCGATGGGCTGATCGCCGTTGCTGAATCCGACGCAGTGGTTGCAGAGGCGAGTCGCCTGCGGATGCTCGTGCTCGCCCACATGGTCTGGGGCCCGAGCGAAGCTGCCGATCACGACGATCAGGCCATCGCATCCATCGACCGCGAACGAGCCGCATTGCGTGCGGCGAAACGCGTCATCGCGACAAGCGAGTGGACGCGTTCGGAGCTCACTTCCCGCGGCTTGACGGCACCTGGCACCGTGGTGGTGGCCAGACCGGGAACCGATCCGGCGCCTGCAGCAGTCGCGTCACGCTCGGGCGGCCGGATGCTGTGCCTCGGCGTCGTCGCGCCGCACAAGGGTCAGGACATTCTCGTCCACGCGCTGGCCCGCCTCACCGATCTCGCGGACTGGACCTGCACGATCGCCGGGGCGCTGAACACTGCACCCCACTTCGTCCACGAACTGACGTCAGCACTCCAGACAAGTCGGCTCACGCCGAGGGTCACGCTCACAGGGGCTCTCGCCGGCGCATCGTTGGAGCGCGCATACGGCAGCGCCGACCTCGTGATCGTGCCATCCAGGGACGAAAGCTTCGGCATGGTTGTCGCAGAGGCGCTTGCCCGGGGCATCCCCGTCGTTGCAAGCTGGGTCGGCGGAGTTCCGGAGGCGATGGCTGGGAGCAGTGCCGGCGTGCTCGTTCCCGCCGACGATCCCTGGGCGCTCGAGGTGGTGCTGCGCCAGTGGCTGACCGATCCGGAACGTCGAGCGGAACTGAAGGCTGCGGCGATGGATGCCCGCCCGGCGGCCAGGCCGTGGAGTGCAACGGTCGCTGTCGTCGCCTCGGCACTCGAGTCGGTGCTGAGCGAGACAGTACATACCGACCATGAACGAGCAAACCAAACGGCGGCATCGGCATGAGCACGATACTCGAGGTCAGCAGCGAGTGGCTGTCGCTTCGCGAGCCTGAGGATGCTGCAACACGGTCGCGCGAGCTCGCACTGGCCGCCGCGGCGCTGCTGGAGCACACGCCGCTGCAACAGACGCCGCTGCAAC
>DATMTC010000490.1:0-2156 GCA_035565115.1 Microbacteriaceae bacterium
GCGGCCAGCGTCGTGATGTCGCGCGCACGAGCATCCGCGTAGATCTGGGCGATGGTGTCACCGATCGATTCGACGCGTGCTCGGGTGGCGTCTGCGGAGGCCCCCGGCCTGCTGAGGGTGTCGAGGAAGATCACGCCGCCTGCATTCACGACGAAGTCAGGAGCCCACGCGATGCCGCGTGCTCGCAGCCGCTCGGCGCCCGAGGGGTCGGCAAGCTGGTTGTTGGCCGGGCCGACCACTCCGGCGACACGCAGCTCATCGATGACCGTGTCAGTCAAGATGCCGCCGACGCCCGCAGGCACGAACAGGTCGCCTTCGACGCGATGCGCCTGATCTGGCTCGACCCACCTCGCGCCGAGACCGTTCGCCAATGCGCGCTTGGCGGGGTTGACGTCTGTCACGGTCAGCACCGCTCCCTCTGCGGCCAGTCTGGTGGCGATCAACGAGCCGACGTGACCGAGTCCGAGAACGGTGACGCGACGGCCTGCCGCATCCGGAGTTCCAAACAATTCCGTGAGCGTTGCACGCAGCCCGGAGTACACACCGGCGGCGGTCGCGTCGCTCGGTTCGCCGACTCCGCCCCGGTCGGATGGCAGGCCGCACACGTGCGCAGTGCGTTCGGCAACGACGGCCATGTCGTCTGCGCTTGTGCCGACATCCTCGGCTGTCATGTATGCGCCGCCGAGCGATTCGATGGCGTCGCCGAGGTCGAGCATGACGTTGCGTCGACGTTCCGCGTCGAGCGCTGTGCCCTTCGGCAGGAAGATGACGGTCTTGCCTCCGCCACGGTTCAGCCCGGCCGCCGCGTTCTTCAGCGTCATGCCCTCGGCCAGTCGGATGGAATCGTGCACGGCCTCAGCCCAGTTGTCGTACGTCCACAGGCGGCATCCGCCGAGCGCCTGCCCGAGCTTTGTCGAGTGGACGGCGATGCTGATTGTCAGCCCGCTGCGCTCGCCGTTGAGAATGTGGAGACGTTCGTGCGGCAGCGTCGGGCCTGTACTTGCGGCCAGGGTGCTTGCAGTCCGGGTGCTTGCAGCTGCAGTGTTTGCAGCTGCCGTGCTGGCAGTCGGGTTGTGTGCGGCGGTGCTGTCCTCGCCGGTGCCGGTGGATGCGCGGCCGACAGTTCGGGTGCTCGCTCGCCGGATGCTTGTGGCCGGGCCTGCCAGGTCGGTGGACATCGTTGTCTCCTTCATTCCGCGTTGTGGCGGATTGGTTTGGCGTCGATTATCGAACTCGGACGCCGTGGGTCAGGCTCGTCTCGTGAACGAGCCGTCTTTCATCCATTCGATCAAATTGCTACTGATTGCACAACAAGGCGGATTGAGAATGGGCAATCTGCGTGCGTTCCGGCAAAGGAAGTGACGCATAATGATCAGCATGACCAGCAGTGCGACAAGCTCAACGCCGATTGAGAACCTCGACACCACCGACCGGCGCATCCTTCTCGAATTGGAAGACGACCCACGGCTGCCGGTCGTGCTGCTTGCGCAGCGGCTCGGCCTGGCCCGCGGCACGGTTCAGGCACGTCTGGACCGCCTGACGGCGCGCGGAGTTCTGCTGCCCCACAGCGTGCGGGTGACGCCCAGCGCGCTTGGCCGGCCGATCCGTGCGATCGTGACGGCCGAACTCGACCAGCGCGAATTCAAGGAGTCGATGAACGCGCTCGGCAGCATCCCCGAGGTGCTCGAATGCGCCGCGATCTCGGGTGGGAGCGACCTGTTCCTGCAGGTCGTCGCGCGCGACCCCGACCATCTTTATCAGGTGAGCCAGCTCATCCTGAGCTGCCCAGGCATCCGGCGCACCGCCACGTCGCTGATCCTTCGCGATTTGATTCCGTTCCGCACGACGCCGCTGCTCGAGGAGCAGGTCTAGCCGCGACGGCCTCGCGCGCCTTGACGTGCTGACGTGCTGACGTGCTGACGTGCTGACGTGCTCACGCATGCTGACGCGTGCCACGACGTACTCCAATCCCGTTTCAGCGATATCGACCCCTTCAAGTGGGCGATATCGCTGAAACGGGATTGGAACGCAGGTCAGTGGAAGATCGACGACCGTCAGTGGAAGAAGTGCCGCTCGCCCGTCAGATACATCGTCACACCGGCAGCCTGGGCTGCAGCGATGACCTCGTCATCGTGAATCGAGCCGCCCGGTTGCGC
>DATMTC010000491.1:0-14025 GCA_035565115.1 Microbacteriaceae bacterium
ATCTTTCGCCCGGGTGGCTGGCAGCGCGCCCGGTTGGCGGGCGCACGCGTCACCGGTGTGAGGTGTTGCGCGGGCCGCGCTCGAGCAGCGGACGCACCCTGAACGGAATCAGCTCGCCCATGTCGAGCGAGGTCTCCGCCCGTTCAACACCATCGCAGCCGAGGATCGCACCATTGATGCGGAAGAGGTCGTCGGTGTCGACGCAGACGACGCGTACGACGAGATCGGACGGCCCGCTGAGACCGTGCGCCTGCACGATCTCAGGGATTTGCGCAAGCTGGCTGACGACGGAGGCCAGCTTCTGCTGCTGCACGTGCACCGAGATGAACGCGGCGAGCGGATAGCCGAGCAGCGCAGGATCGACGCGCCGGTCGAATGGCAGGAAGATCCCGGAGCGCTCGAGAGCGGCCAGTCGCGCCTGCACCGTGTTGCGAGACATTCCAAGGCGGTCGGCCAACGCGACAGCGGTGCTTCTCGGGTCATCGCTGAGTGAGGCGATCAGCCTGAGATCCGTGGCATCCGGACTGTGCATGCTGCGAACATTAGCACGCCCGCAGCGCCGAATGCAGTGCATAATGCTCAGCGTGTGAGTCGGAGATTGTGCCGTCTGCGCATGCGACGTACGCTGAAAGTAATTCCAGCGATGCTGCCGGAAGCGAATCGGAAGGCCACAAGCCGGCCCGGTTCGACACGAGACGAAGGTTGCGTGCGACTATGCCCACCACCGGTCAAGGAGCAGGACTCCTTACTCGAGAACACAACTACACGCAGTTGCTCACGCCAGCAGGCGAGCGGCTGAGCGATCCGGATTATGATCCGTGGGTCGCCGACGTCTTCGGAGAACAGCTGATCTCGCTGTACGAAGACATGACCGTCGTCAGGCGCATCGACACTGAGGCCGTCGCCCTCCAGCGCCAGGGCCAGTTGGGCTTGTGGCCGCCGCTGAACGGGCAGGAGGCCGCGCAGATCGGTTCCGCGCGTGCTCTTCGCCCCGACGACTTCGTATTCACGAGCTATCGAGAGAACGGCGTGGCTTACGTGCGGGGCGTTGACCTCACCGACATGCTCCGCGTCTGGCGCGGATCGGCGTTCTCGGGCTGGAACCCATATGACGTGGGGATGGCGACGCCGGCTGTCATCATCGGCGCGCAGACGCTGCACGCCGTGGGGTATGCGCTGGGCTGCCAACAGGACGAGGTCGACTCTGTCGCCGTTGCATACTTCGGTGACGGCGCGACGAGCGAGGGCGACACGAACGAGGCGATGGTGTTCGCGGCCGCGTTCAAGGCGCCTGTTGTCTTCTTCTGCCAGAACAATCACTGGGCGATCTCGGAGCCTGTCGGGCTGCAAGCGCAGCAGTCGATCGCAGACCGTGCTCCAGGTTTCGGCATCCCCAGCATGCGCGTTGACGGCAACGACGTGCTCGCCGTGCTCGCCGCCACCCGCATCGCCATCGAGCGGGCGCGCAAGGGCGACGGTCCCACGTTCATCGAGGCTGTCACGTACCGCATGGGACCGCACACCACATCAGACGACCCGACCCGCTACCGCGGCAAGGAGGAGCTCGCCGACTGGGCCGAGAAAGACCCAATCGCGCGGGTCGGGTCCCTTCTTGCCAATCTCGGGTTGCTGACAGACGAGGTGCGTGATCGCGTGAACGCGAAGGCGGATGCCGTCGCTGCCGAAATGCGGGCCGGATGCCTTGCGCTGACCCCGCCAGAGCCACTGACGGTCTTCGACAACGTGTACACGCAACCGACCAGCTGGCTGGCCAGGCAGAAGAGCCAATATGCCGCATACCTGAACCAGTTCGACGATTCTGAGCAGTCCGGGGAGCAGTCCGGGGCGCAGTCCGCGGCTCAGTCTCAACACGCAGGCGGTGCCGCATGACGGCGGAGATGACGCTCGCGAAGGCGATCAACACCGGACTGCACGACGCGCTCGCTGCCGACAAGAAGGTGCTGCTGCTCGGTGAGGATATCGGCAAGCTCGGCGGCGTCTTTCGGGTCACGGACGGGCTGCAGAACACGTTCGGTGCCAGGCGCGTCATCGACACCCCGTTGGCCGAGGCCGGCATCATCGGCACTGCGGTCGGTCTGGCCTATCGCGGCTACCGGCCGGTATGCGAGATCCAATTCGACGGCTTCATCTACCCGGGCTTCGACCAGATCGTCGCCCAGGTCGCCAAGCTGCACTATCGCACGGCTGGCAACGTGCGAATGCCCATCACGATCCGCGTGCCGTTCGGTGGCGGCATCCGCTCTGTCGAGCACCATTCGGAATCGCCGGAGGCGTATTTCGTGCACACATCGGGTCTGAGAGTGGTCAGCTGCTCGAACCCGCAGGATGCATACGTGATGATCCGGCAGGCGATCGCCTCAGACGATCCCGTGCTGTTCTTCGAGCCGAAGCGCCGGTACTGGGCGAAGGGTCAGGTGGATGCTGCGCTGGCGTCCGACACGCAGAGCATGGAAGCAGCTCAGGTCGTCATGGCAGGCACAGACGTCACACTCGTCACGTACGGCCCGCTGGTGATGACCGCCATGGATGCAGCAATCGCGGCAGCTGACGACGGTGTGTCGATCGAAGTCATCGATCTTCGCTCGCTGTCTCCGATCGATTTTGCCACGGTGGAGGCATCCGTTCGCAAGACAGGCAGGCTGGTCATCTCGCACGAAGCCCAGCAGTTCGGTGGCGTCGGTGCCGAACTCGCGGCAAGCATCACGGAGCGTTGCTTCGAATACTTGGAGGCCGCGCCTGCCAGGGTGACCGGATTCGACGTGCCGTACCCGCCCGCCGAACTCGAAGACCACTTTCTGCCGAACCTCGATCGGATGCTCGATGCCGTCGACCGGGTGCTTGGCAGGCGCAATTCGCTGAGCGACTGGAATGAGCCGGCATGAGCGTGCTGAAGGATTTCGCCTTGCCTGACCTCGGAGAGGGCCTCACCGAATCTGAGATCGTCTCGTGGCATGTCGATGTCGGAGACACTGTGACGCTCAACCAGATCATCGCGGACGTCGAAACGGCCAAGGCGCTCGTTGAATTGCCTTCGCCGTTCGCCGGCATCGTGAATCGTCTGTACGCAGAACCGGGAACGACGGTCAAGGTCGGCACCCCGATCGTCGCGTTCGAGATCGACGACCCGGATGCGCCAGGGACGGATGCCGCGCAGCCTGGCGGTGCAGAGTCTGGCGCCGTCGAGACTGGCGGCGATCCCGGCGGGCAGGCATCCGCGGAATCGGCGGTAAGCGAGGGGGCGGCGGCTGGGCGCCAATCTGTGCTCGTCGGCTACGGCCCGAAGATCGAGACGGGGGAGCGCCCGAAGCGGCGGCAACGCACGGCGGAGAATGCGTCCGCAAGGCAACCGCGCAGCATCCAGCTGACTGCGGGCACCGCAGAGCGCCCGCGCTCGACTCCGCCCGTGCGCAAACTGGCACGCGATCTCGGGATCGACCTGACCACGGTGCGCGGGACGGGTGAACGCGGTCTTATCACCCGCGAGGACGTGCAGGCGCTCGCCGACGAGCCCACAGTTCGTTCCGCAGCATCCGAAAGTTCCGCAGCATCCGAAAGCTCCGCAGATCGGCGCATCCCGGTCGCAGGCGTTCGCAAGGCGACCGCGGCGGCGATGGTGTCGAGCGCGTTCACGGCGCCGCATGTCACCGAATTCCTGACCGTCGACGTGACAGAGACCATGGAGTTGCTCGAGTCGTTGAAGCTGAAGCAGGCGTTCCGCCAGTCACGGCTGAACATTCTCACGATCGTCGCGAAGGCCATGTGCATCGCCGTGCGCAGAACGCCAGAGGTCAACGCGCACTGGGAGGACGGCCAAGACGGCAGCGCGCAGATCATCGAGCGAGCCGCTGTCAACCTCGGCATTGCCGCTGCAACGCCACGCGGGTTGCTCGTTCCGAACATCGCAGGGGCCGACCGGCTCAGCCTGGCGGAGTTGGCCGACGCGATCGGTGAGCTGGTCGCGACGGCGCGCGCCGGCCGCACGGCGCCGGCGCAACTGACAGGTGGAACGATCACCATCACGAATGTCGGTGTTTTCGGCATCGATGCAGGAACACCGATCATCAACCCCGGTGAGGCGGCGATCCTCGCGATGGGTGCCGTGCGCAACCAGCCGTGGGAGTATCGCGGCGAGATTGCGCTGCGCGAGGTGATGACGCTGAGCCTTTCGTTCGATCACCGAATGGTCGACGGGGAGCAAGGTTCGCGGTTTCTCGCCGACATCGGCGCCATCCTCGCCGAACCGGGCGTCGTGCTGACGATGGTCTAGTCCCGTAAACGTGAGGCGTACACGTGGGAAGCAGGATGCCGGGGAGGCGGGGGCAGGGCGGGCGGTCAGGCAGGAGCCTGCAGCGCGGCCAGCGCCAGCTGCTCGAGGATCGACCCGACCATAGCGCGCGACAGCTGCGTCGAACCCGAACCAGGGGCACGGCCGCTGTGCGGAGTCGAATTGATCAAACCGAAGACGGCATGGGCGCGGATGCGAAGGTGCGCTGCATCGACGCTCGGATGCAGGCGAGACAGCACGTTCACCCACAGTTCGACGTATGTGCGCTGCAGACTGCGTACCGCAACCCGATCGGCATCCGTCAGGCTTGCCAGGTCGCGGTCTTGCACCCGGATCACGTCTGGGTTGTTCAACGCGAAGTCGACGTGGAAGCTCACGAGTCCTCGCAGCGCTTCTTCGTCGTCGTTCGCGCGGTCGATCACGGCCTGCCCGCCGGAGAGCAGGTTCTCGCTGACCTCGACAAGGATGGCGCCGAGCACGGCCTGCTTGCCGGAGAAATGCCGATAGACGGCAGGACCACTGACCCCGGCCGCAGCGCCCAGATCTTCAAGCGACACACCATTGAAACCACGCTCGGCAAACAGCGAAGACGCTGCGGTGAGCAGGGCGTTGCGCCGATCTGCCTTCGCCTGGCTGCGCTGGGTGGGGAGGTCATTCACGATGACTCCACTATAGACAACTCAGTTAACAAGCGCTAACGTGGTCTGAGTTAGTCAGTCATAACCGAATTAGCTGAACCGAATCGACGACGCTTCCATGCCAACGCCCACCACGCTCTCCACGACAGTCGATCCGGCCAGCCCTGAGTTCGCGGCGAACGATGCCGCGCAGCGCGCGCTCGTGCACGAACTCCAGCGCAGGCTCGCGGTCGCAGCGCAGGGCGGATCGCAGCGCGCCCGCGAACGCCACGTCGGCCGCGGCAAGCTGTTGCCACGGGACCGCATCAACGCCCTGCTCGATGACGGCAGCCCATTCCTCGAGATCGCGCCGCTTGCGGCATCCGGGCTCTATGGCGACGAAAGCCCTGGCGCGGGCATCATCGCAGGCATCGGGCTCGTGCGCGGCAGACAGGTGCTCGTGATCTGCAACGACGCGACGGTCAAGGGCGGCACGTACTACCCGATGACCGTCAAAAAGCACCTGCGGGCGCAGCAGATCGCGCTCGACAATCGCCTGCCGTGCATCTATCTCGTTGACTCAGGCGGCGCATTCCTGCCGATGCAAGACGAGGTCTTTCCCGACCGCGACCATTTCGGCCGCATCTTCTTCAACCAGGCAAGGATGTCCGCCGCCAAGATCCCGCAGATCGCAGCTGTGCTCGGTTCGTGCACGGCCGGCGGAGCATACGTTCCAGCGATGAGCGATGAAACCGTCATCGTGCGGAATCAGGGCACCATTTTTCTCGGCGGCCCACCGCTGGTGAAAGCCGCGATCGGCGAGATCGTCACGGCTGAGGAACTCGGCGGGGGCGACCTGCATTCTCGTGTTTCCGGCGTCACAGATCACCTTGCGGCAAACGACGAGCACGCGCTGCAGATCGTGCGAGACATCGTGGACACGCTCCCTGCCCCAAGCGCTCCCGTGTGGGACGTTACGCCCAGCGTGAGGCCCGTGCTGGAGCCGACCGAACTGTACGGAGCGGTTCCGA
This sequence comes from Microbacteriaceae bacterium, assembly GCA_035565115.1. GTDB lineage: Bacteria > Actinomycetota > Actinomycetes > Actinomycetales > Microbacteriaceae > Rathayibacter_A. Next base: position 5,955 of record DATMTC010000491.1, read on the forward strand.
CGGATGTGCAGGGACGTTACGACGTGCGCGAGGTCATCGGCAGGCTCGTCGATGCCAGCGAATTCTCCGAGTTCAAAAAGGAGTACGGCACGACGCTGGTCACCGGATTCGCGCGCATCCACGGCCATCCCGTTGGCATCGTCGCAAACAGCGGAGTGCTGTTCAGCGAGTCCGCGCTGAAGGGCGCGCACTTCATCGAGCTGTGCGACCAGCGGGGCATCCCACTGCTGTTCCTGCAGAACATCTCCGGATTCATGGTCGGGCGCGACTATGAAGCGGGCGGCATCGCCAAGCACGGCGCAAAGATGGTCACAGCTGTTGCAACGACACGTGTGCCGAAGCTCACGGTGGTCATCGGCGGATCGTTCGGCGCAGGCAACTATTCGATGTGCGGGCGCGCGTATTCCCCGCGGTTCCTGTGGATGTGGCCCGCAGCACGCATCTCGGTCATGGGCGGGCAGCAGGCGGCATCTGTCCTCGCCACGATCAGGCGCGAGCAAGCGGATGCTCGTGGAGACGAGTGGTCGACGGACGACGAGGATGCCTTCAAAGCGCCGATCGTGCAGCAGTACGAAGAGCATGGCAATCCCTACTACTCGACAGCGCGACTGTGGGACGACGGCATCATCGATCCTGGTCAGACTCGGGATGTGCTCGGACTCGCCCTCGACACCTGTTCGCGCGCACCGCTGCCAGACACGGCCTTCGGCCTCTTCAGGATGTGACGCCATGACCCAGTTCGGCACAGTACTCGTGGCCAACCGCGGCGAAATCGCCTGCCGCATCATTCGCACGTTGCGCACCATGGGCATCCGCTCCGTCGCGGTGTACAGCGACGCAGACCGGCACGCCGCCCACGTTGGCCTGGCCGATGTGGCCATGCACATCGGAGCCGCAGAGGCCAGAAGCAGTTATCTCAACGTCGGTGCGATCATCTCAGCCGCCACACGCGCTGGGGCGGATGCTGTGCACCCCGGCTACGGTTTTCTCTCAGAGAACGTCGCCCTGGCAGATGCGTGCGAGTCGGCCGGCATCGTGTTCATCGGACCTCGGCCGCACGCACTCGAGGTCATGGGTGACAAGATCCGCTCGAAAATCCATGTGGTCGAACACGGTGTTCCAGTGATCCCTGGCATCGCGCAGCCGGGGCTGGATGACGCGGCGCTCACCGCTGCCGCCGCCGACATCGGCTACCCGATCTTGATCAAACCGTCGGCGGGTGGCGGGGGCAAGGGCATGTACGCGGTGACGGATGCTGAGGGGCTGCCGGAAGCGCTTCGCGCAGCACGCAGGGTTGCTTTGAGCGCGTTCGGCGATGACACACTGTTCCTTGAACGGCTGGTTTCCACTCCGAGACACATCGAAGTGCAGGTGCTCGCCGATACTCACGGCAACACCATTCATCTTGGCGAGCGTGAATGCTCGCTGCAGCGCAGGCACCAGAAGGTCATCGAAGAGGCGCCGTCAGCGCTGCTTGACGAGACGACGCGGGAGCGCATCGGAGAAGCCGCGTGCGCTGTCGCCCGCAGCGTCGACTACGTAGGAGCCGGCACCGTCGAGTTTCTCGTCTCTGACGATAAACCAGACGAGTTCTTCTTCATGGAAATGAACACGAGACTGCAGGTCGAGCATCCGGTGACAGAGGCGATCACCGGAATCGATCTGGTCGAATGGCAGGTGCGCATCGCTGCAGGTGAAACGCTCGCCATCGAACAGTCCGACGTCGTGCTCAGCGGGCACGCGATCGAGGCTCGGGTGTATGCGGAAGACCCGCAGAACGCATTCCTGCCGTCCATCGGCCGCATCCTCGCCGTGCACGAGCCAACGGGCGCAGGCATCCGAACCGACAGTGCCCTGATCGACGGGCTTGAGATCTCGCCACACTACGACCCGATGCTTGCGAAGGTGATCGCCCACGGCGACGATCGCGTGCAAGCTCTGGCACGGATCAGGCGTGCCGTCGAAGAGACGGTGGTGCTTGGCGTTCGCACGAACGTGGAGTATCTCGCTGCCCTGCTCGACACTCCAGCCGTCGTTGCCGGCACGCTCGACACAACGCTCATCGAACGGACGCTTCCCGAACTCTGGTTCCAGACCATCGACGACGAGTTGCTGATCGCCGCGGCTCTTGTCGCGCACGCGCAGGCCTGGGAAGAGGGTTCGGATGCCCCGTGGTCGCGCCCGACTGGATGGCGCGTTCTCGAGCAGCAACCGGTGCGTTACCGATTTGCCTTCGGCGACGGTGAGCGAGCCGATGTTCTTGTCTCCGGCCCCCCGGATGCTGCCAGAGCGCAGGTCGATCGGCTCGACGGTGATGAGAGAACGTCGCGCCAGGTGGCCATCAGAATGGACGATGGTGGCTCGAGGATCGACTTCGAGTGCGACGGCGTGCGCCGAAGCATGTTTACAGCTCGCGACGGCGACGAACTCTGGCTGGCTGCAGGCACGGCACGTTTCGAACTGACGGCTCTGGACCGGGCGGCAGTGATCGCCCTTCAGCTGGCAGGCATGGAGCACGGCGACCACGCGGCAGAGCCCGAAGTGCGAAGCCCGATGCCTGGGACCGTCGTCTCGGTCGACGTCGCCGACGGAGACACGGTGTCGGCCGGTGCGAGCCTGCTGACAATCGAAGCGATGAAGATGGAGCACAGGCTGACGGCGCCGATCGACGGAACAGTCACCATCAGCATCCGGCCGGGCGAGACCGTGAAGGCGAGCCAGCTCGTCGCGACGGTCTCGGCTGAAGCGCCCCACAAGGGCTGAACCCCACCAGAGAGGACACAATCCGTGCAGACCCAGCTTGGCGACGACCCCCGGCTCACCGACGAGCACAAAAGGCTGCGTGACACGGTGCGCGACTTCGCAGACACCGTCGTCGCCCCTGCCGCGTACCAATACGACACTGAGCGCAGGCTCCCAATGGAGATCATCGCTCAGATGGGCGAGCTCGGCCTATTCGGCCTGCCGTTTCCCGTCGAGTACGGAGGAGGCGGCAAGGACTACCTGTCGCTGTGTCTCGCAGTAGAACAGCTCGGTCGCGTCGATCAGTCCATCGGTGTGACGCTCGAAGCTGGAATCGGACTTGGCGTCATGCCGGTGTATCGCTTCGGCACGGAAGAACAGCGGCAGCGTTGGCTGCCAGACCTGACAGCCGGCCGGGCGCTGGCGGGCTTCGGACTCACAGAAGCCGACGCGGGGTCGGATGCGGCCGGGACCAAGACAACAGCCGTGCTCGATCGAGGTGAATGGGTCATCAATGGCACCAAACAGTTCATCACGAACTCCGGAACGCCGATCACGAGTCTGATCACGGTGACTGCAGTGACGGGGGAGTGCACGCGGGAGGACGGGTCGATCAAGAAGGAGTTGTCGAGCTTCATCGTTCCGGCTGACACGCCTGGCCTGACCGTGGAACCGAGCTACGACAAGGTCGGCTGGCACACCTCTGACACCCATCCGCTGACGTTGAAGGATGTGCGCGTTCCAGAGGCGAATCTGCTCGGCGAACGCGGCCGCGGATTTGCGAACTTCATCCGCACCCTCGACGAAGGGCGTATCGCGTTCGCCGCGCTTGCGACCGGTGCCGCGCAAGGCTGTTTGGAGCAGGCGGTCGAATACGCGAAGAACCGGAATGTGTTCGGTCGCGCGATCGGCTCGAACCAGTACATCACCTTCAAACTGGCCAGGATGCAGGCCCGCGTGCACCAGGCGCGACTGGCGTACTACGACGCCGCATTCAAGATGGCGAGCGGACAGGGCTTCAAAACCGAGGCATCCATTGCCAAACTGGTGGCATCGGACGCTGCGATGGACAACGCCCGCGACGCCACTCAGATCTTCGGAGGCTACGGGTTCATGAACGAGAATGCCGTCGCCCGGCACTACCGTGATTCCAAGATTCTCGAGATCGGCGAGGGGACAAGCGAGGTGCAGCTGATGATCATCTCGCGCTCGCTCGGGTTCGACGCATAGGAGATGAGCAGATGATCGACAAGGTGGTGGCAACCGCGGCCGAAGCCGTCGCAGACATACCGGACGGCGCATCGATTGCTGTCGGTGGATTCGGGCTGTGCGGAATTCCGTCAGCGCTGATCGCGGCCCTGCACGACACGGGGGCGAGCGAACTCGAGACGATCAGCAACAACTGCGGTGTCGACGACTGGGGGCTTGGAATCCTGCTGTCCGATCACCGCATCAGCAGGACCGTCAGTTCCTATGTCGGAGAGAACCAGGAGTTCGCCAGGCAATTTCTTGCCGGTGAACTTGAGGTCGAACTCACCCCGCAGGGCACGCTTGCCGAGCGGATGCGAGCGGGCGGCGCTGGCATCCCGGCCTTCTACACGCCCGCCGGTGTTGGAACGCAGATCGGCGAGGGGGGACTGCCGCAACGCTACGACGGGGCAGGAGGAATCGCGCTTGCGTCTGGACCGAGGGAGGTGCGCAACTTCGACGGTGTCGACTACGTGCTCGAGCGGTCGGTGCGCCCGGACTTCGCCCTAGTGCACGCTGCGCGCGGAGATCGGTACGGCAACCTCGTCTACCACGCAGCAGCGATGAACTTCAATCCGCTCGCCGCGATGTGCGGAAAGATCACGATCGCCGAGGTCGAGGAGCTGGTGGAACCCGGCGAGCTCGACCCGGGTGCCGTGCAAACGCCTGGAATCTTCGTGCAACGCGTCGTTGCGGCGCCCGACGTCGAAAAGCGGGTAGAAAGACTTACCGTCGCACCGGCAGCATCGGAGGCACACTGATGGCTCTCACCCGAACAGAACTCGCGGCAAGAGTTGCACGCGAACTCGAGAATGGGCAGTACGTGAATCTCGGAATCGGCATGCCGACGCTGATTCCCAACTACATTCCAGACGGAATCGAGGTGGTGCTGCACTCGGAGAACGGCATTCTGGGTGTTGGCCCGTACCCGAGCGAAGACGCGGTCGACCCTGACCTGATCAACGCTGGCAAGGAAACCGTCACAGTGAACCCTGGTGCTGCGTTCTTCGACTCCGGGCTGTCATTCAGCATGGTGCGAGGCGGACACGTCGACGTCGCGGTTCTCGGCGCGATGCAGGTCTCACGCGACGGCGACCTGGCGAACTGGATGATTCCGGGCAAGATGGTCAAGGGAATGGGCGGGGCCATGGATCTCGTGTTCGGCGCCAAACGCGTGATCGTCATGATGGAACACGTCGATCGTGCCGGGAACCCGAAGATCGTCGAAGAGTGCACACTGCCGTTCACCGGGCGTGGCTGCGTCGATCGGATCATCACGGATCTCGCCGTGATCGATGTGGTGCGCGAGACCGGCTCACTACTGCTGGCGGAATGCGCCCCTGGGGTGAGCGTGGCGGAAGTCGTCGCCGCCACTGGTGCGCCGTTGGAGATCGCACCGGATCTGGAACACGGCCAGAGGAGCGGGGCACAGTGATGACCGAGAACGCGGATAACGAGCGCGTCGTCGAGCAGCGTGGTCTCTATTACGAAGAGTTCGAGACGCAAACCCGGTATGTTCACCGGCCGGGACGCACCATCACAGAGGCAGACAACGTGCTGTTCACAACGCTGACGATGAATGCGCAAGCGCTTCACCTCGACGCGGCGTATGCGAAGACGCAGCCGTTCGGACAGCGTCTGGTGAACTCGATGCTGACATTGGCAATTCTGGTGGGCAGTTCGGTCGCGCAACTCACCCAGGGCACGCTGGTTGCCAACCTGGGCTTCGGTGAGATCGCGTTCCCGCATCCGCTTTTCCATGGCGACACGCTGTATTCCGAGACCACAGTCGTCAGCAAACGGCTTTCTGCATCACGGCCGGGCCAAGGCATCGTCGTGCTGGCGCACACTGGCCGCAACCAAGACGGGGATGTCGTTGCGACAGCCAGCCGCTCTACGCTGGTCTGGTGTGCGGATGCTCACCCGGCGTCGAAGCAGGCATGATGCGCGACTTCGACCACGGCCCTGCCTTGTTGTTCTGCCCTGCAGACCGGCCGGACCGCTATGCCAAGGCTCTCGAGCGCGCAGACAGCGTCATCCTCGACCTCGAGGACGCAGTTGCACCGGCAGGCCGGGTGTCAGCACGTGAGGCGATGGCACATGTCCCTCTTGAGCCAAGCAGGGTCATCGTGCGGGTGAATCCGGCGGGTTCTGCGGATTTCGCCGACGATCTCGATGCGGTCATCCGATGCGGATACGACACGGTCATGCTCGCGAAGACCTCGTCGGCAGCCGACGTGCATGCGGTCGAGTCGCATGACGCATCACTGACGGTGGTCGCTCTGTGTGAAAGCGCGGCGGGCATCGTGGCGGCGGGCGAGATCGCGGCAGCATCGTCCACTGTGGCGCTCATGTGGGGAGCCGAAGACCTGATCGCGTCGCTCGGCGGCACCAGCAGTCGTTTTTCGGCTGGCTCCGGCGGCGCCGGCTTGGGCGGCGCCGATTCGACCCGCGCAGGCAAGTACAGGGCGGTCGCCGAGCACGCGCGCTCGGTCGTGTTGCTGGCCGCTGGCGCACACGGCAAGGCAGCGATCGATACCGTGCATCTCGATATCGCGGATCTCGATGGACTGCGGGTCGAGGCAGAGGATGCCGTCGCGAGCGGGTTCGCCGCAACGGCATGCATCCACCCCACGCAAGCGCAGATCATCCGCGACGCGTACCGGCCAGACGCAGGCGAGCTCGCGCGGGCGCGGGCCCTGCTGTCCGAGGCCGCGAACCATTCTGGCGTTTTTCGCTACGGCGATGCGATGGTCGATGGGCCCGTGTTGCGCCACGCCGAGGCGCTCGTGCGCCGGGCAGGCGCGTGACGGCGTCATTTCCAAAGATTTGGTAACAGTTCGCGCGGTTAGCCGGTGAATGTCTGTGGCCTGGCTTATTCTCTACGCAAGTGCACCGGTGCGACCAGATGACCATTCACACCGGGGCGTAGCGCTCGGGGGGTCCGAAAGCGTTTGGAGGGAATATGCCACAGGCGTTCTCCCTGCGCGACGCGTCGAGCGATCTTCAGCGCGCTCCCCGCATCGACCCGGCATTGACGGGGCCGTTGTCCATCGTCGCCAGGCGCCGGCTGGGCGAGTCCGATCTGACGGTGTTTCCCGTCACCCTCGGAGCGAGCGTGTTTGGTTGGACAGCAGACGCGGAATCCTCTGCGGCCGTGCTCGATCGCTATAGCGACCTTGGCGGTAACGTGATCGACACCGCGGACAGCTACGCCGGGGGGCGCAGCGAGGTGATCATCGGCGAGTGGATGCGCAAACGCCGTAACCGCGACAGCACGATCGTCATGACGAAGATCGGGCGTGGCGCTGACAACCCGGGCCTCGGGTCGGTCAGCATCGTGCGCGCGGTCGAGGCGTCGCTTGAGCGATTGCAAACCGATCGTATCGACGTGCTCGCGTTCCACGACGACGATAAGTCGGTGGCGCTGGAAGACTCGCTTGCAACGGTCGAGTGGCTGATCGAATCCGGCAAGGTGCGATATCTGGCCGCATCGAACTTCTCAGCCGAGCGGCTCATCGAAGCGCGCATCCTCTCATCGACCGGCCTACCTCAGTTCGTCGCCGTTCATGTCAAGTACAACCTGATGGATCGACTGCCGTTCGAAGGCGATCTGCGCATCGTCGCATCGGCCCAATCGCTCGGCGTGTTTCCGTATGCTGCGCTGGCCGGAGGCTACCTGACAGGCAAGTACCGCACGAAGCTCGACGCGTCCAGCGAATCCGCACGCGGGGCACGAGCGCTCAGCTACTACGGCAGACGAGGTCATCGCGTGCTTGCCGCACTTGAACGTGTCGCAGCCGAACACTCGGCGACGATGGCCAGCGTTGCGATCGCGTGGCTGATGGCGAAGCGCAACGTTGCAGCCCCTATTGCAAGCGCAACCACTGTTGAACAGGTCGATGCCATGATGGCAGCTGCAGGCATCCGCTTGACGCGTGCCCAGATGCTCGAACTCGACCGGGTCTCGGAATAGGTTTCGTCGTTCTCAGGCGTCTGCCGTTTTGGGGGCCGGGGATTTGCCGTGCGCCGAATTTGCCTCAGCCAGTGTGCGCTCGAATGCACGTCTGAGCGCCGCGCT
>DATMTC010000492.1:0-2145 GCA_035565115.1 Microbacteriaceae bacterium
CAAGCCGCGACGCGAGCACCTTGATGGTCGCGCGTGCCACAAGAAAGCCTCCGTTCGCGTGCCGTCCTGCCACAACGATAGTCACTTCAACCCGCAGGCGTAGCACCGTCAGTCTGTTTGGCGCGCTCTCGATGGTGCAAAGGTTGCAAGCAGCCGTTGAAGCGAGTCAAGACGGGCACGCCCGCGGTCGCCAAGCTCACCGGCCTCGACGGCTTCGACGATGGCGCAATCGGGGGAGTCAGGCAGGTGCGTGCATCCGCGCGGGCAGCGCTGGGCGATTTCGTTCAGGTCGGTGAACGAGCGCAGGATGTTGGCCGTGTCGATGTGGCCGAGGCCAAAGGAACGCACGCCTGGCGTGTCGATGACCCAGCCTGTTCCGTCGTCGGTCTTCACCCGGAGCGACACGGTCGACGACGATGTGTGCCTGCCGCGCCCCGTCACGTCGTTGACGCGGCCGATGGCTCGATCCGCGCCGGGCACGAGCGCGTTCACCAACGTCGACTTGCCGACGCCCGAGTGCCCGACGGCTACCGTGTCGTGCCCGATCAGCGCCGCCGCGATTTCGTCGATAGGCATCGCACTGCGGCTCCCGGCCGATTGCGCACCGGCCGAATAGGCACCGGGTGAATAGGCACTGACGAACACAGGCAGATCAAGTCCGGCGAAGTTGTCGAGAAACTTGGCAGGGTCGGCCAGGTCGGTCTTCGTCACGCACAGCATGGGCGCGATCCCGGCGTCGTATGCCGCAACCAGGTAACGATCCACGAGACGCGTGCGCGGCTCGGGGTTCGCCGCAGCGACCACGATCAGCATCTGATCGGCGTTGGCCACGATGACCCGCTCAACAGCATCCGTGTCGTCAGCGCTTCTGCGCAACAGCGTGGTGCGCGGCCGGATGCGCACGATCCGTCCCAAGGAACCCTCTGCGCCGCTGGTGTCGCCGACGATGTCGACACGGTCGCCGGTGACAACGGCCTGCTTGCGCAGCTCACTGGCCCGCGCCGCCGTCAGCTGCCGCTCATCCGCCGTGCCCTCGTCGAGCATGACGGTGTAGCGCCCGCGGTCGACGGCGAGCACACGACCGATAACCGCATCCTCGTGCTCTGGGCGGGTCTTGGTGCGTGGCCGGTTTCCCTTCGGGTTCGGTCGTACTCGCGCTGATGACTCGTCGTACTCGGCGTATGCCTCGTCGTCGTCATCGTCGCTGAGCCAGCTCACTGTGCTGGTCTCACTGTTGCTGGTCTCACTGTGTCAGTCTCACTGTGTCAGCCGCCCCATCTAGCCGGCGTCCCCGTGCACGAGGTCGCGCCACAGCACAGGGAACTGGGGGAGCGTCTTGGCCGTCGCCTGGATGTTCTCGATCTCGACGCCGTCAACGGCCAGGCCGATCAGGGCGCCTGCCGTCGACATCCGGTGGTCGTCGTAGCTGCGCCACACTCCTCCGTGCAGTGGTCTTGGATCGATGCGCAGACCGTCATCGAGTTCGGTGACGTTGCCTCCCAGGCCGTTGATCTCGGCGGTCAGGGCGGCCAGACGGTCGGTCTCGTGACCGCGGATGTGACCGATACCCGTGATCTCGCTCGGTCCATCGGCGAGTGCGGCAAGCGCCACGAGTGCCGGAGCGAGCTCGCCCCCCGTCGACAGGTCGAGCGTGACGCCACGGATGCTGTCGCCGGCCGTCACGGTCAGCGAGCCGTCTCCTCGTGTGACCTCTGCACCGAAATGGGGCAGAAGCACGGCAAGATCCGCGCCGACCTGCGTTGTCGCATCCGGCCAGCCCGTGATGGTCACGCTTCCGCCTGCGACGAGCGCAGCGGCGAGGAACGGTGCTGCATTTGACAGGTCGGGCTCGATGTCGACCACGGTTCCTGCGATGCTGCCCGGGGCGACGCGCCAGGTGCCGATTTCGGGAGTCGAGACATCCACTCCGCGTGCCGCCAGCGCCGCAATCGTCATTTCAATGTGCGGCAGGCTCGGCAGCCTCTCGCCAGAGTGGGTGAGTTTGAGCCCATCGTCGAAGCGAGCGGATGCCAGCAGCAGGCCGGACACGAACTGGCTCGATCCAGAGGCGTCGATGCTGACCGCACCGCCCGCGACGTGACCGAAACCGTGCACGGTGAACGGCAGGCTTCCTCGCCCGTCGTC
>DATMTC010000493.1:0-3521 GCA_035565115.1 Microbacteriaceae bacterium
GCATCCGACCTTGCCGCTATCGTCGCGGTCGCACTCGTGTGCGCGATCGTGGTGGGAGTCGCCGGTCTGCTCGTTTTGTATCTCGTGCGACGCTCGTCGCTACTCACGCAGCTGTGGGTGATCGTCGCAGCAGCCATGCTCTCCGTGATCGCCGGCATGATCGCCGTCGCGCAGGCGATGTATCTGTCTGCTCACGACCTTGTTGTCACCTGTTACGTCGCCGGGGTGTCTGCGATCGTCTCCCTCGCGGTCGCTGCTGTGCTCGGCCGGGCGTTCGCTCGGAACACCGCGCGGGTGCAACGGTTGGCTCAGGCGGTCGGAGACGGTGAAACAGTCGAGCCGGATGCCGCTCGCGGCGACAACTCAGAGCTCGCAGCGCTCGCATCCGAACTCGCGCTCACCAGCAGAAAGCTTGCGGAGTCGCGCGAGGAAGTGGCGACGCTCGATGCATCACGGCGCGAACTGGTCGCATGGATCTCGCACGATCTGCGAACACCGTTGGCCGGATTGCGAGCCATGTCAGAGGCGCTCGAAGACGGGATGGTCGACGATCCTGCCCGCTATTACCGGCAGATGCGCTCGCAGGTCGAGCACCTTTCCGGCATGGTCGACGACCTGTTCGAGTTGTCGAAGATCCACTCTGGAACTCTCTCACTCAAGCTCGAACCTGTCTCGCTCTACGACCTGGTCAGCGATGCCGTGGCTGAGCTGCGCGCGCTGGCCACCTCACGATCGATCACGCTGAAGGAATCCAGAAGCGCAGACCTCACGGTCATGGGCGATGCCCGCGAACTGGCACGCGTCATTGGAAACCTGTTGATCAACGCGATTGCACACTCACCTGCAGGCAGTGAGATCGAGATCGCAGCGCGACAAGACGATCGAGGCAACGCCGTGCTGAGCGTTGTGGATGCTGGTGGTGGCATTCCAGAGGAAGACCTTCAGAAGATCTTCCAGGCGGGCTGGCGTGCGACGTCGGCCCGCACTCCTGAGCAGATCTGGGGGCGATCGGCGGGTGCCGGCCTCGGGCTTGCGATCGTGCACGGAATCGTGCGGGCGCACGAGGGCGATATCAGTGTGCGCAATGTGCCTGGCGGGTGCCGCTTCGACGTGAGCCTGCCGTTGGGGCTGGGGGCATCGCTCAGAGCGCGGGCCGAGCGCACGGGCTGAGGCGAAGCATCCTGCCCGCCCTGGCCCTGACACCGTCTAATCCGCTACGGTGGTGTCATGACGACCGGATCCAGCCACGGTATGCAGCCTCCGCCGTCGATCGCGCTGGTGCGCGACTTCGTGAACACCGTCGAATGGCAGGTCGACGAAGACAGCTGGACAACACCAGGCACGCTGGCGTCCTGGCTGTCCACGCACACCGGCGTGCCGACCAAAGGGCTGAAGGCAGAAGACCTCAGGCTCGCTCGCCGAATTCGCGAGGGTTTGCGCACTGTGCTGCTCATGAACGCCGGTCATGACCCGCTCGAGACATCCATCGATGACCTCAACGGCGCGCTACGCGAACTGCCGATTCAGCTGAGCTTCGACGCACGAGGATCCGCCATGCTCTCGGCTGTCGGAGAGTCTGGCATTGGCGAACCCCTCACCGCCATTTTGAGCGCAGTCGAAGCCGCACGAGCCGACGGCACCTGGGTGCGCCTCAAGGCATGCTCGCGCGACTCGTGCCGGTGGGCATACTGGGACGGTTCCCGCAATCGAACAGGCCGATGGTGTTCGATGACCGGCTGCGGCAACTACATCAAGATGCGTCGGCGCAACGGTCACGACCCGGCCGACCACGAAGTGATCGGCCACGAAGTGATCGGCGCAGCGACGAGCGCAGGCGCCCGCCGAGTGCCGACCATGGTCGATGTGGCGGGCCGCGCCGGCGTGTCGATCAAGACCGTTTCGAACGTCGTCACAGGGACCTGGCCGGTCGCCGAGTCGACCAGGTCACGCGTGGAGGCCGTGATCGCTGAGCTCGACTACCGACCGAATCTGGCGGCACGGGCACTGCGCACAGGTCAGCCGTTGCTGCCGAATTCAGGCTAGAGCGGCTGTCTATTACGCCGCCAGGGTGGCTGGCGCGGTCCGTGTTGGGAGTGCTGGTGTGTGGCAGCACGGGCGGCAGCACGGGCGGCGCGCGCTGGTAACTCAGGAAAAACTTGCGAGCCGCCATCTTCGCCCGCGTGATTGCGCGGATGTCTGAGCCGCGGCATCCGATTTACCTGAGTTACCAGCGAGCAGGACCCCGAAGCTGGACGAACACCGACTGGACGAACCCCGGCCACTCACGCCAGGGTTGACTGGTGATGGAATGGTTGATCATCGGCGTCGTCGGCCTGCTCGTGATCGCAGGCGCAACGGCTCTCGGCCCGCGGCTTCGGATATCCGCACCGCTCATCCTCGTGATCATGGGGATCGGGGTCAGCTTTCTTCCGTTCATCCCAGACATCGAGATCAGCCCTGAGTGGATCCTCGCCGGCGTGCTTCCACCCTTGCTGTACTCGGCATCCGTCTCGATGCCTTCGATGAATTTTCGACGCGAGTTCGGTGCGATCAGCGGCCTGTCCATCGTGCTTGTCGTTGCAAGTTCCGTGCTGCTCGGGCTGCTGTTCGCCTGGGTCATCCCAGGCCTCGGCCTTGGCTGGGGCATCGCCCTTGGCGCGATCGTGAGCCCGACGGATGCTGTCGCCACCTCGATTGTGAAACGCACCGGAATATCGCCACGCGTCATCGCCATCCTCGAAGGCGAGAGTCTGCTCAATGACGCAACGGCCCTCGTGCTCCTGCGAACCGCGATCGCGAGCGTCGGAGCGGCCATCTCGTTCTGGGGCGTCGTCGGCAATTTCGCATTCTCCGTCGTGGTCGCCATCGTCATCGGCTACGTCGTCGGCCGACTGAACCTCATCGTGCGCGCACACGTGAGCGACGCCACGGTGAACACGGTCATCTCGTTCACCGTTCCGTTCATCGCGTCGATTCCTGCCGAGCTGCTCGGAGCATCCGGTCTGGTGGCAGCGGTCGTCGCCGGCATCATCACCGGACGCCGCGCTCCTCGCGTGCTCTCGCCTGAGCATCGCGCATCGGATGCTCAGAACTGGCGGATGATCGAGCTTGTTCTCGAGGGACTCGTCTTTCTGCTGATGGGGCTCGAACTCGCGGCGATCATCGCGAACGTGCAGGAGGAGAACGACGGTGTGCTTCCCGCGTTGGGCGTCGCGCTGCTCGCGTTGGCAGGAACCGTCGTGGTGCGCACCGCATACGTCACGCCGCTGCTGGTATCGCTGCGCAGGCGCGCGAAACGCATCGAGCGGATGAAGCCGCGAATGCAGCAGATTCAGGATCGCCTGGAGAACAGCGATTCACCCCGCGAAGCGATCGCTGCGCTCGCGCCGACGAGGGGGCCGGCAGGCAAACTGGTGCAACGCAGGCGCCGGCCGATCGATATGGAGCGGTTCGGGTCGAGGGTGCGCCGCGGCATCGCCGACGTCGACTACCTTCTCGAAGCACCGCTCGGCTGGCGTGAG
>DATMTC010000494.1:0-1653 GCA_035565115.1 Microbacteriaceae bacterium
CGCGTGAACTTGCATGCCGTATGGGGAATGTAAAACGAGACGCCAGTCGCCGAGCTCGTCGCGGAATCGTTCGGCTACCAGCGTTCGATCGGTCGGAATCTGCGCCGTCGCCGTCTTCTGTTCGTTCAGGTATGCGAGCAGATTGCCCGTTGCGCGGTCGTCGAGACCCGCGTCTGTGCAGCGCGCCGTCGCATCCGCTGTGCTCGCACCACTGATCTCGCGCACGAAAGCGCCGATCGCTGCACCGAGTTCCGCCGGACGTCCGATGCCGTCACCCTTCCAGAACGGCAAGCGGCCAGGCTCGCCGAATGCCGGAGTGACCAGCACCCGGTCGTGAGTGATCTCTTGGATGCGCCAACTGGTCGCTCCAAGAGCGAAGACGTCGCCAACGCGGGATTCGTAGACCATCTCCTCGTCGAGCTCGCCGACGCGTTTGCTCGAGCCGGCGTCTGCTCCGACCATGAACACGCCGAACAGTCCGCGGTCCGGTATCGTTCCGCCGCTCGTGACCGCCAGCCTTTGCGCGCCAGGTCGTCCGGTCAGCGTTCCTCGGTCGCGGTCCCATACGATGCGCGGGCGCAGCTCGGCGAACTCGTCGGAAGGGAAACGTCCGGCGAGCAGGTCAAGCGTCGCGTCATATGCACTTCGGGGCATGGACGCGAACGGAGCGCTGCGCCGAACCGTGTCGAACCATTCGTCGATGTCGATCGGTTCGAGAGCACACGCGGCCACGGTCTGTTGAGCCAGAATGTCGAGCGGGTTCGCAGGCACGGCGAGCCGTTCGATCAGGCCGGCGACCATGCGCTCTGTTGCAACGGCGGAGTGCACGAGATCTGCCCGATGCTTGGGGAATACCACTCCGCGCGAAACCTCGCCCACCTGGTGGCCGGCCCGGCCAACGCGTTGCAGTCCACTCGCGACAGATGGAGGCGACTCCACCTGGATGACAAGGTCGACCTCGCCCATGTCGATGCCGAGCTCGAGACTACTTGTGGCCACCACGCAGCGTAGTCGACCGGATTTGAGATCGTCTTCAATGCCTGCGCGCTGTTCCTTGGATACCGAACCGTGGTGCGCTCGAGCCAAGACGGGGGCATCCGGCGCGCTGCCTGCGGTCTGGCCGGATGCTCCGATCATCTCCGCCGGGGGTCTTCGCGACTCAGAGGCAGCTCCGACCGTTGCGAGGACCGGCTGCGCCATCCGCTCTTCGTAGATCTCGTTGAGCCGCGCGGTCAGCCGCTCGGCCAACCTGCGTGAGTTGGCGAACACGATAGTGGAGCGGTGCTCCAGGATGCGATCCGCGATCGCTTCCTCAACGTGTGGCCAGATCGAACCGTTTTGCGGTGAAGCGGTTGACGTCGAACCGTCAACTGGCGGTGCTGCACCCAGTTCGCTCATGTCGTCAACGGGCACGACGACACGCAGGTCGAAACGCTTGCGCGACTCGGGGGCGACGATCGTGACCGGCGCCCGACCGCCAAGAAAGCGCGCAACCTCCTCAGGAGGGCGCACCGTCGCCGACAGCCCGATCCGCTGCGCCGGTCGGGCGAGCAGTGCGTCGAGACGCTCGAGTGACACGGCCAGATGGGCGCCACGCTTGGTGGCGGCGACGGCGTGAACTTCGTCGACGATCACCGTGTCGACGCTGCGGAG
>DATMTC010000495.1:0-6433 GCA_035565115.1 Microbacteriaceae bacterium
GATCACCGCCCCTGTCGGGATCGACCCAGATGGCGCCGTGGCGATCTTTGCTCAGCACAAGATCGAGAAGCTGCCGTTGGTTGACGGTTCAGGCATCCTCAAGGGCCTCATCACGGTCAAAGACTTCGACAAATCCGAGCAGTACCCGAACGCCACCAAAGATGACGAGGGTCGTCTGCGCGTTGGCGCTGCGATCGGCTTCTTCGGCGACGCGTGGGACCGCGCCATGGCCCTGGTCGACGCCGGCGTCGACGTGATCGTCGTCGACACGGCCAACGGCGACAGCGAGGGCGTGCTCGACATCATCAAGCGGCTCAAGAACGAACCGGCCGCGGCGCACGTCGACATCATCGGCGGCAACATAGCGACCCGCTCAGGTGCCCAGGCGCTCATCGACGCCGGCGCTGACGCGATCAAGGTGGGGGTCGGCCCTGGCTCGATCTGCACGACGCGTGTCGTCTCCGGTGTCGGCGTTCCACAGGTGACGGCCGTGTACGAGGCGTCGCTGGCCGCACGTCAGACGGGCATCCCGGTGATCGCCGATGGCGGGCTGCAGTACTCAGGCGACATCGCGAAAGCACTCGTGGCCGGTGCGGACTCTGTTATGCTCGGCTCGCTTCTGGCCGGATGCGACGAGAGCCCGGGTGACCTGGTGTTCGTCAACGGAAAGCAGTTCAAGAAGTACCGCGGTATGGGTTCGCTCGGCGCGCTGCAGACACGCGGCAAGAAGACCTCGTACTCCCGCGACCGTTACTTCCAGGCGGATGTGCCGAGCGACGAGCAGCTCATCGCAGAGGGCATCGAGGGACAGGTGCCCTACCGCGGTCCGCTTTCCGCCGTCGCGTACCAGCTCACCGGAGGCCTGCGCCAGTCGATGTTCTACGTCGGAGGACGCACCATCCCCGAGCTCAAACAGCGCGGCAAATTCGTGCGCATCACGCCTGCAGGACTCAAGGAATCGCATCCGCACGACATCCAGATGGTTGTCGAGGCTCCGAACTACCGCGGCTAGCGTTCCGCTTTATGCGCCCCGCGCATCCGTTCTGCGTTCACGCTTCTCTGCGCCGAGTGCTCTCTTATGGTCGCTTCCGCGCCGTGAGAGTGACCATGAGGGAGCACTCGGCGACGGGAGCAGGTTTCGGATGCTCCGGGTCGTCGCGTATGCTGGCAGGCTCGGCAATTGCTGGGCGCCTTCCAGGCGAAAACCTGGCGAGGCAGGCACGTTCAGCGAAAGAGATGTTCAGACGTGGGCTACATCGATGTCTCCGGCGTCAGCTACGCACTGCTCGACGGGCGGCCCCTGCTCGACGAGGTGTCGTTCCGCGTCGGCGAAGGCACAACGACAGCGCTAATCGGCGCGAACGGTGCAGGCAAGACCACGCTGCTGAAGATCGTTCGCGGCGAAATCAGGCCGGATGCCGGCAGTGTCGGCATCGACGGCGGCCTCGGCGTGATGGACCAATTCGTCGGGCACATCCGCGACGGCCGCACCGTGCACGACTTGCTCGTCTCGGTGGCACCGCCCGCGGTGCGCGCAGCATCCGTCGCAGTCGACAACGCTGAAGCTGCCGTTCTCGAACACGACGACACCGCGGCGCAGCTGCGTTACGCGACGGCGCTCGCCGACTACGGCGATGCAGGCGGGTACGAGGCAGAGGTCGTCTGGGACCAGTGCACGATCCAAGCGCTTGGCGTGCCATACGAGCGAGCCCGATTTCGGCAGCTGCGCACGCTCTCGGGCGGCGAGCAGAAGCGGCTGGTGCTCGAAGCCCTGTTGCGCGGCCCCGATCAGGTGCTCGTGCTCGACGAGCCGGACAACTACCTGGACGTGCCTGCCAAACGCTGGCTCGAGGAACAGCTGCTCGCTTCGCGCAAGACCGTGCTGCTCGTCTCGCACGACCGGGAACTGCTCGCCAGGGCGGCCGACCGAATCGTCACGCTCGAGCTCGGTGCAGCGGGCAACACCACCTGGACGCACGGCGGCGGATTCGGCGGCTACCACCAGGCGCGAGAAGACCGGATGAACCGGCTCGACGAGCTGCGGCGCCGCTGGGATGAAGAGCACGTCAAACTCAAGGCGCTCGTGCAGCGCATGAAGGCGAAGGCGAAGTACAACTCCGACATGGCCTCGCGCTACCGGGCGGCACAGACCCGCCTAGCGAAATTCGTCGAGGCCGGCCCGCCCGAGTTGCGGCCGCGCGAGCAGAACGTGCGGATGCGCCTGGCCGGCTCACGCACGGGAAAGCACGTCGTCGACGCGGTCGGCCTGGAGCTGACCGGGCTGATGCGGCCGTTCGATACCGAGATCTGGTTCGGCGAGCGTGTGGCAGTGCTCGGCTCGAACGGTTCGGGCAAGTCGCACTTCCTGCGGCTGCTTGCCTCAGGAGGAACCGACCCTGACCCAGGAGCCGGCCACCTGGCATCCGCGGCTCAGGTCGGCGAACCGGTCGCACACACCGGGGTCGCCAAGCTCGGTGCGCGCGTCGTGCCCGGCTACTTCGCGCAGGTGCACGAGCATCCGGAGCTGATCGGTCGCACACTGCTGGAGATCCTGCACCGCGGTGACGACTATCGGGCCGGAATGGCGCGCGAGGCAGCCAGCCGCGTTCTTGACCGGTATGGGTTGTCGTCGTCGAGCGAGCAGCGCTTCGAGACGCTCTCAGGAGGGCAGCAGGCCCGGCTGCAGATTCTGCTGCTCGAGCTGTCTGGTGCGACTCTGCTGCTGTTGGACGAGCCGACAGACAACCTCGACCTGGTCTCCGCCGAAGCGCTGGAGGAAGGCCTTGCCGGGTTCGAGGGGACTGTGATCGCGGTCACCCACGACCGCTGGTTCGCCCGCGGGTTCGATCGCTACCTCGTGTTCGGCGCAGATGGACGGGTCTACGAGGCGGATGAGCCCGTGTGGGACGAGTCTCGGGTGGCTCGCGCCCGCTGAGGCGTGATCGGACGTCGAACCCGCGCAAATCGTCGTCACAACGTGTTCGATAGCGACAATATGTGCGGGTTCGGCGAACGGATGCGTGCGGTCCCGAACTCCTGGGACGTGACGACAGCTATGTCAGGCGCGCGATCCGGTCGATCGCTTCTGTGAGCACCTTGGGAGAGCACGCGAAGTTGAGGCGCACAAAACCGGCGCCCTGCGCGCCGAAGTCGAGGCCGCTGTTCAGCGCAACACGGGCAGACTCCAGGATGCGCGCGGCCGGATCATCGCCCCAGCCGAGCGCGCGCAGGTCGAGCCACGCCAGGTAGCTTGCGGCAGGGCGACGGTAGCGCGCACCTGGCAGGCGTTCGGCCAGCAGTGTCGCGAGCAGTTCGCGGTTAGAGCGGATGCTCGCAAGCGCGCCGTCGAGCCAGTCCTCGCCGTCCGCAAACGCCGCGGTGTTCGCAGTGCGGCCGAGCAGGCTGGTGCGGAAGTGCACCTCTTCAGGCAGACCTTCCAGAAGCCGGCGCATCCGCTCGCTCGCTGTCACGAACATGGCGCACTTCAGGCCCGCGAGATTCCACGCCTTGCTGGCCGAGTGCGCCGCGATGCCGTGCTCGCGCGCGGCATCCGACACGCTCAGAAACGGCGTGAACGTGGCATAGGCAGCGGTCAACGGTGCGTGGATCTCGTCGCTGACGATGGTGACATCGAACTCGGCTGCCAACTCGGCGAGCCGGGTGAGCTGGTCGGCCGGATGCGCGTGGCCGAGCGGATTGTGCGGGTTGCAGAGAATCATCGCGCGCGCTCCCGCTGCGAACGCTGATTCGATTCCGGGCAGGTCGAGCGACCACTGTGCTCCGTCGTCCAGCAGAGGCACCTCGACGACGCGACCGCCCGCCTCTGGAACGAGATCGAAGAACGGTGCGTATACGGGCGGCGTGATGATCACGCCGTCGCCGGGACGGATGGCCAGGCGCAACGACTCGACGATGACAACGCTCACGTCCGTCGTCGATGACACATGCTCAGGGTCGATGGTCCATCCCCAGCGACGCCCTGCGAAATCCGTGAACGCTGGTGCGAGATTGCCGTGAACCGTGCCGGCATACCCGGTGTCGGAGCGGGCGATCGCCGCGTGCAGGGCGTCTGCGATCGGCTCTGCGAGTGGATAGTCCATCTCGGCGACGAACAGCGGCAGCACATCCGGCGGATACGCCGCCCACTTCTCGCTGGTTCTCGTGCGGAGCGTCTCGAGTGTTTGCGCCTGAACATCCATGCATCGAGTCTGCCGGATGCGTGCGACAGCCGCTATCGCCATCCGATCGGCCCCCCGCCGGCGCAGTGACCCGGCCGGCGCGTCTGTCCCGGCGGCTAGGCTGGAGCGGTGACCATGGAAATCGAAATCGGCCGGGCCAAGCGCGCGCGACGCGTGTATGCATTCGACGACATCGCGATCGTGCCGTCGCGGCGCACACGCGACCCAGAAGACGTCTCTGTCACCTGGTCGATCGACGCATATCAGTTCGACATCCCGTTTCTTGCCGCGCCGATGGACTCCGTTGTCTCCCCGACGACCGCCATCATGATGGGCCAGCTCGGTGGCCTCGGCGTGCTCGATCTCGAGGGGGTGTGGACCCGCTACGAAGACCCAGAGCCGCTGCTCGCCGAGATTCGTGCGCTGCCGGCCGACAAGGCAACTGCGCGGATGCAGGAGATTTATTCTGAGCCGATCAAGGCCGAGTTGATCAGTCAGCGCCTGGCCGAGGTGCGCGCAGGAGGTGTCACCGTCGCTGGTGCGCTTTCGCCGCAGCGCACCCAAGAGTTCTATGAAACCGTCGTTGCTGCCGGCGTCGACCTCTTCGTCATCCGGGGCACGACGGTCTCGGCCGAGCACGTGTCGAAGAATCAGGAACCGCTGAACCTCAAGAAGTTCATCTACGAGCTTGACGTTCCCGTCATCGTCGGCGGCGCCGCCACGTACACGGCTGCGCTGCATCTCATGCGCACGGGGGCGGCCGGCGTGCTCGTCGGATTCGGCGGAGGCGCAGCATCCACCACCCGCGCAACCCTGGGCATCCACGCACCGATGGCAACAGCCGTCGCGGATGTCGCCGGTGCTCGCCGCGACTACATGGACGAGTCTGGCGGACGCTACGTGCACGTCATCGCGGATGGCGGACTCGGCTCGTCGGGCGACATCGTGAAGGCGATCGCGTGCGGTGCGGATGCTGTGATGCTCGGCACGACGTTCGCTCGCGCGACGGATGCCCCCGGCGGCGGCATGCACTGGGGAGCAGAAGCGCATCACCCGCAGCTGCCGCGCGGCAACCGCGTGCACGTCGGGCAGGTCGCACCGCTCGAAGCTATCCTTTACGGCCCAGCGCCGGTGTCGGATGGCACATCGAACCTGGTCGGCGCTTTGCGGCGCTCGATGGCGACAACGGGCTATTCCGATCTCAAGGAGTTCCAGCGCGTCGAGGTCATCGTCGCGCCATATCGCGTCAACTAAGGTGTGTCGATCGAGCTGAGTCGACCGAACTGAGTCGATCTGGCAGTGTTGATCAACTGAGGAGTCGAAGACTGCATGGCGAAGACTGAACCTGTCTCATATCCGTCCAAGCTTGGGCCGGCCGAACGCGAAGCGTCGATCGAGGCGCTGAAGCAGATTGAACTCGACGTGCTGGTCGTCGGCGGCGGAATCGTCGGCACCGGAAGCGCAGTGGATGCTGTCACGCGCGGCCTCAGCGTCGGCCTCGTCGAGCAGCGGGACTGGGCATCCGGAACCTCGTCGCGCTCGTCCAAGCTCGTGCACGGCGGCATCCGTTATCTGGAGCAGCTGGACTTCCGGCTGGTGCGCGAAGCCTTGATCGAGCGCGGTCTTCTGCTGCAGCGGATCGCGCCGCACTTGGTGAAGCCCGTGCGCTTCTTGTATCCGCTGACCAAGCCGATTATCGAACGCTTATATGTCGGTGCAGGCATGCTTCTGTACGACGTGTTCTCGTATACCGGACTGCGACCGCCCGGAGTGCCGCATCACCGGCATTTGTCCAAGCGGCAGCTGCAGCGTGCCATTCCGAGCCTGGCGAACAACGCGTTCGTTGGAGGGCTGACGTACTACGACGCGCAGGTCGATGACGCTCGCTACGTTGCCAACCTCGCGCGCACCGCCGCGCACTACGGTGCGTATGTGGCGAACCGGGTGCGGGTCGAGGGGTTCCTCAAGGTGGGGGAGCGAGTCGTCGGCGTGCGCGCGGTCGATCTGCAGACCGATGAGCGGTTCGAGATTCACGCCAAGCAGGTGGTGAATGCGACGGGAGTTTGGACCGACGACACCCAGTCGATGGTCGGCGAACGTGGCCAGTTCAAGGTGCGTGCGTCGAAGGGCATCCATCTGGTCGTGCCTCGCGATCGGTTCCAGTCGAAGATGGGCATGATCTTGCGCACCGAGAAGAGCGTGCTTTTCGTGATTCCGTGGGGACGGCACTGGCTGATCGGCACAACCGACACGGA
>DATMTC010000496.1:0-5130 GCA_035565115.1 Microbacteriaceae bacterium
GGCTCCTTCACCAGGGCACGTGCGATCGCCACCCGCTGCTGCTGCCCTCCGGACAGTTCACCTGGCAGGTGGCTGCCGCGATCGCCAAGGCCGACGGATGCGAGCGCCTCGCGGGCACGACCGGCTCGCGTCGTCGCATCCAACCCGAGTGGTGCCAGGGCCGTCTCGACATTCTCTTGCGCGTTCAGGGTCGGGATCAGGTT
Organism: Microbacteriaceae bacterium; assembly: GCA_035565115.1. Classification (GTDB taxonomy): domain Bacteria; phylum Actinomycetota; class Actinomycetes; order Actinomycetales; family Microbacteriaceae; genus Rathayibacter_A. The sequence continues at coordinate 204 of DATMTC010000496.1, forward strand.
GAAGCTCTGAAAGACGAACCCGATCTGCTGAGCCCGGATGCCCGCCAGTTTGCCGTCGGTCATGCTCGACAGGCTTGACGCGCCAAGCTCGATCGAACCGGATGTCGGTCTGTCGAGCGCGCCGAGCATCTGGAGCAGAGTGGATTTGCCTCCGCCTGTCGGCCCCTGAACGGCCACCATCTGGCCGTCAGGAATCTCGAGGGTCACATCGTGCAGCGCGGTGATGGTGCGCTTGGACTGCGAGTATGTCTTGTTCACGTTCGTGAGGGTGTACATGGTGTTTTCCGTTCGTTGGGAGGTTTCTGTGACTCTGTGACAAGGACTGTGCCGTGCTCCCGGTGGTCGAGTAGCGAGGAACGAGCGTATCGAGACCTCGCGAGCGACCTTCGGGTCCGTACCACAGACCGGGTTGCGGGGTCTCGATACGCGGCTCGCTGCGCGAGCAGCTACTCGACCACCGGAAGGGTTAGGCGACCGATCGCAATGCTTCGGCCGGGCGCAGCCGCGATGCGCGCCATCCGCCGATCGCACCGGCAAGCAGTCCGCCGAGCACAGCGAGTCCGACTGCGATGACGATGATCCACACGGTCACAGGTGCGTTCAGCGTGACGTCGACGGATGATGCAGCCGCTTGCCGCGCACCGCCGAATCCGCCGCCGAATCCACCTGCGCCGGTGCCAGAGCCCGCTCTCGGCGCATTCGTGGCGAACCGCGCAGCGCGACCTGCAGCATCCGCGAAGCCGCCCTTGCTGGTGCTGCCCGCCAGCGTCGGAGCTGCGAGGTTGATCACGAGCACGCCGATTAGCCCGACCGCGACACCGACCACCCCGCCGATCAACCCCTGCACCACGGATTCGCCTGCGACCTGGCCGACGATGCGTCTGTTAGTCCAGCCGATCGCCTTGAGGGTGCCGAACTCTCGAGTGCGGCGAGTGACCCCGGACACGGTGAACAGGATGGCGATGAGGAACGCCGCCGCAAGCACGATCAACGACAGCCAGGTGCCGAGGTTCGCGACAAGCTCGCTTGCGGTTCCGAGCGAGCCTGAGACGCTGGATGCGAGATCGGCCTGCGTCGAGACGGTCGCCTTCGGCAGCGCCTTCTGCAGAGCGGTCTTGAGCGTTCCGACATCGCTCGCCGACTTCGCGGTCACGAAGATGCTTGTGACCTTGCCTGTTTCGCCCGAAAGCGACTGTGCGACATCCAGTGGGATGTACGCGTTAGATGCGGTCTGGGAATCCGATCCGGTCGGCTTGACGATGCCGACCACCGTGAACGACTTCGCGCCGATCGTCACCGTGTCGTCAACCGCCAGACTCTGCTTCTTCGCATACGTCGAGTCGAGAACCGCGACGTCTTTGCCGGTGTCGCCTGTCGTCAACGTTCTGCCTTTCGACAGGGTCACCGCCGATAGCGGGCCGACAGCATCCGCGCCGGGTTTGATGCCCATGACGGTGAACGAGTCGACGGTGAACGAGCTGCCGCCTGCTCCGTCCGCTCCGCCCGTCGGCGCCGGAGTCGAGCCGGATGCCGCCCCGTTGTTCGCGTTACCGTTTGCGCGGTCTTTGAACTGTTGAAAGTTCGGCAACGTGCCATCGAAGGTCGAGTTGGTCAGCGCAAGCACTGCGGCTGCCGACTGCACACCGTCGACGGAGGCCACTTTCGACAGCGCACTGTCGGCGAGCGTCTGTGTGCCCCGCTCGACTTCCAGTCGCGAGGTATGAACCGTTCGGCTTCCGCTGCCGGATTCGGTTCCTGCGCCAGACCCGAAATCGAACCGGCCGGGCCCGCCGGTGCCGCCCGCGTTTGCGGTGCCGGCGGCTTCGGCAGGCTGGGTGATGGTCACGTCGGTGCCGACGCCGTATACGGACTGCAGTACGCGCGACTGCGCATCCTTCACCCCGGCTGACACCGCATTGACGACGATCACAAGCGCGATCGCCAGGGCCATGCCGATTGCGATGATGATCGTTTGTTTGCGGCGATTCATCAGTTCTCGGCGAAGGTAGATCCCGAACATGGTGCTCCTCGATTTTGGTGCGTCCAACCACGGCAGGGTGGGACCTTGTGGCGAATGTAGGAGCAGGCGTTATGGCGGCACTGTGCCGTGCTTATGGGTTTGCCCGAAAAGCCTGTCAGGATTCACAGGAAGGACAAATAGAACGGATGGCTATGCCGAGAATGCGAGCAGATAATGGTGCAATGAGCAACGACACATCGACCACGCGTACCGGCGGAGAGCCGCGCGCACTGCTGCGCCACCCTGACGGTTCGGCCATTCGTATCCTCGTCGTCGACGACGAGCGCACCCTCACTGATCTTCTGCAGATGGCCCTGCGCTATGAGGGGTGGGATGTGCGCACCGCGTCAACCGGCCAGCAGGCGTTGTCGACGGCACGCGAGTTCAAGCCAGACGCGGTCGTGCTCGACATCATGCTGCCTGACATCGATGGCCTGAACGTTCTGAGCCGCATGCGCGAGAATGGCGGCGAGACGCCTGTGCTGTTCCTGACCGCCAAGGATGCGCTCGACGACAGAATCGCCGGGCTCACTGCGGGCGGCGACGACTACGTGACGAAGCCGTTCAGTCTTGAGGAGCTCGTGGCCAGGCTGCGCAGTCTGTTGCGGCGCTCGCGCGTGCTCGTCACAGACTCCACCGACCCGAGGATCACGGTCGGCGACCTCGTTCTCGATGAAGACAGCTATGAGGTCGAGCGAGCAGGGGAACCGATCTCGCTGACCGCCACCGAGTTCGAGTTGCTGCGTTTCCTCATGCGCAACCCGCGCCGCGTGCTCAGCAAGGCGCAGATTCTCGACCGCGTGTGGAGCTATGACTTCGGCGGCACCTCGAGCGTCGTCGAGCTGTACATCTCCTATCTGCGCAAGAAGATTGACGCGGGGCATCCGGCCATGATCCACACGGTGCGTGGTGCGGGATACATGATCAAGGCGGTCGAGTGACCGCAGCGGCGCCGTCGAGTATGACGGATCGGCTGCGCCATCCGTTTCGCTCGTGGACGCTGCGAACCAGACTCGTTGTCGCCGTCGTCGCGTTGATCGCGGCGCTCGGTGCTGTGATCGGGCTGGTCAGCGTGCTTTTTCTGCAGAGTTATCTGGTCGGAAGACTCGATGTGCAACTGAATCGGGCACTCGAGGTCGGCGTGCGTGCGACGCAGCCAGGGGGAGGCGGACCGAACGACGCCGTCGGTGTGCTCGGGCAGATTCCAGGCACGCTCGGTGCGCGTGTGACCAGTGGCGACACGATCAACGCCGTCATCCTGGGCGGGTCGCGGGTGCAGGCGGTTACGGGGCCGCCCGATGGATTCCAGAACCAGATTCTCGCGATCCCGACTGACCGGCATCCGGTGTCCGCCGACCTGGGGGGCTCGCTCGGCGAGTACCGGCTGGCGGCGGCCCAGCTCGGGGACGGATCCGAGCTGGTCATCGGCCTGCCCATGACCGAGGTGAACTACACGACGGCGCAGCTGGTGTTCGTGATCTTCATGGTGACCCTGGCGAGCGCGGCGGCGGCGATCGGCATCGGGCTGCTGATCGTGCGTCTTGCGCTGCGTCCGCTCGACAGGGTGGTGGCGACGGCCGGCGCCGTTTCCGAACTGCCGCTGGATCGCGGGGAGGTGGCGCTCGCGGTCCGCGTGCCACCGGATGACACGGATCCGCGCACCGAGGTTGGACGCGTTGGCGCATCCTTGAACCGGATGCTCGGCCACGTCGCATCCGCTTTGTCTGCGCGTCAGGCCAGCGAGAACAAGGTTCGGCAGTTCGTGGCGGATGCCAGCCACGAGTTGCGCACGCCGCTTGCGTCGATCCGTGGATATGCCGAGTTGACCAGGCGGGGCCCGCACGCACTGCCGGAGGACACGGTGCGCTCGATCGGCAGGATCGAATCGGAAGCGCGTCGCATGACCGGACTTGTCGAAGACCTGCTGCTGCTTGCCAGGCTCGACGAGGGACGCGCGCTTGAGTGCGAACCGGTGGATTTGTCCAGGCTGCTGGTGGATGCGATGTCGGATGCTCATGCAGCGGGCCCGGATCACACCTGGTCGATCGATCTGCCGGGCGAACCCGTTGAGGTGATCGGCGACGAGGCGCGCCTTCACCAGGTGATCGTCAACCTGCTCGCGAATGCGCGAGTGCACACGCCACCGGGTACCGCTGTGACGGTCACGCTCGCGCGCCGCGACGAGTCGGCAGTCGTGACGGTCGCCGATGATGGCCCAGGCATTCCGCAGGAGCTGCGTCCGGTGCTGTTCGAGCGATTCGCGCGTGGAGACAGCTCACGCTCACGCGACACCGGAAGCACAGGACTCGGGCTGGCGATCGTGCATGCCGTGGTGGACGCGCAGGGTGGGTCGGTTTCCGTCGAGAGCGAGCCAGGTCGCACGGTGTTCACGCTGACCCTGCCGATGGGGCCTCCGGGCGCGTAGTCCGGTCACCCTCCACCTTTTCCCTTCCTCCACCTCCACCTCCTCCCCTTCCTCCACCCCTTCCCTTCCTCCACCTCCACCTCCTCCCCTTCCTCCACCCCTTCCTCCACCCCTTCCCCCTACTTCCTTTCCCCGTGGGCCGGCGAAATACAGGACTTTTTCGCGACACGCCGGGGATCCGGTCGGTCACTGCGGCGCGTCGCGAAGAATCTCCTGTATTTCGTCACGACGCAGCGCGCCCGCGGAAGCGCCTCAGGTCTCGCGCATCCGCGACGGCACGTTCGATGCCGAGCTCGCGGGTAACTCAGGTAAATCGGATGCCGCGGGCCAAAGATCCGCGTGATCACGCGGGCCGAAGCTGGCGGTTGGTGCGTTCTTCCTGAGTTACCGGTACGCGTGGCCGGTGCAGCTGACCTGCGCGTAACTCAGTAACCCAACGCCCACCAGTCGACAGGCGCAGCTACCAGCGCCACGTACTTGCT
>DATMTC010000497.1:0-2604 GCA_035565115.1 Microbacteriaceae bacterium
TTCGGATCGATAGCATTGACGTAGGGTGTGAACCTCGTGGCATCAAATGGGCGAAGTGAGTCGAGGGCGGCATGGATGACGAGCAGCGGGCCAGTCTAGGCGTCCTGTTGTTTATTCCGTACCGGTACACAGAGGACCGGATGTTCCAGGCCGTGCAAGACGCTGGATTCGATGACTGGACCCTTGCGCAGTGCCGTGTCTTTCAGCGGATCTCCCCGGATGGCTCGCGCCTGGTCGACCTTGCCGAGCAGGCGCAAATGACCAAGCAGAGCGCCGGTGTCATGGTGGACCAGTTGGAGCGTTTGGGTTACGTGCGACGGGTCCCAGATCCCACGGATGGCCGGGCCAGGTTGATCGTGATTGAAGAGCGGGGCAGGCGCGCGATCGAGGTCGCGACGGCAACGGTCGAGGGGATTTTCGCCGAGTGGAAGGAGTATCTGGGCACGCGCAACTTCGCGCAGCTGCAGCAGATCCTGGAACAACTCCGCGAGATCACCGATCCATACGCGCGGTAGCTTCAGCAGGCATCCGCTCTGGTTTGCATTAGTCAGCTTTGTTGACTAGTCTCATCGGGGATCAAGGCGAATCGGTCGCCGCGACCGCGTAATTGAAAGCGAAATGTCATGAAGTTCCTCGTCCTCGGAGCGACCGGCCGCACCGGCGTCCATTTTGTGAAAAGAGCACTGGATGATGGGCACCAGGTCACTGCCCTCGTTCGGAGCGGCAGGTCCCACGTCGATTCGCGCGCGCAGGTCGTCAGCGGCGATGTCACGGACGCCAACGTGATCGCTGCTGCCGCCCAAGGCCACGACATGATCATCAGCACGATCGGAGTGAAAAGCGCCCGCGAGACGCCGACACTGATCACAGACACCGTTCGTGCTGTCATCGCATCCGCCAAGATCTCTGGCGTTGACCGCCTGGTCATCGTTTCCGCGTTCGGTGTTGGAGACTCGCTCGCCAAAGCCTCGTTCCTTGTTGCACCAATTTTCCGAACCGCTCTGCGGAAGACATACGCAGACAAAGCCGCGTCCGAAGTGCTCTTGAAGGCGAGCGATCTGAAGTGGACGCTCGAATACCCCGGAGCGCTGAACGACAAAGAAATCACTCGCTACACGGCGGTCGCCCTTGAGGATGTCACGAAGCTGCCGCTGTTCCCCTCGACTTCGCGCGCGAATGTAGCCCAGTTCCTCCTCGATTCCGCGGTGCAGAACACCTTCATCGGTCAGACGGTCGTCGTCACCGACGCCAAGTAGGCTTGCGGATCGGATGCTGTGCGGGAGGATCGCTAGGTGAGCTGGACGGAGATAACGCCGGATGTCTTTGTGCGCGGGTACCCGCAGGATGACATCACGATCACGGTGGTGCGAGGTGCCCTCGGGCTCCTCTTGGTTGACACCGGAGGTTCTCCCGCCGTAGCGGCTCGCATTCTTTCGGACATGCGAGAACTGGGCAACCTCAGGTGCGTGGTCAACACCCATGCGCATTACGACCACACCTTCGGCAATCAACAGTTTGGGTCAACACCCCACGTTGACGTGCCGATCTACGGTCACCAGCTGCTGCCGGCGCACCTGGATGAGTACGAGCGACCGCGACTTGCGGCGTGGCGATCGGGCACAAGCACCGAGCGACCTCGCGATTGGAGCGAGGTCGTCATCACCCCTCCCACCCAACTCGTTCTTGAGCGCTGCTTGGTTGATCTTGGTGACAGCGCCGTCGAACTCATTCCGTTGGATCCCGGCCACACCGATGGAGATCTTGTGCTTCGGGTGCCCTCGCGAGGCGATGGCCGCGGCGACACCTGGATCGTCGGTGATGTTCTAGAGGAGCCTGGGCCGCCGATGTACGGATCCGGTTGCTACCCGATGCGATGGCCCACGACTCTCGCGACCCTCCTCGACGAGATCGGTGAGCATGACGTCATCGTTGCGGGACACGGCCAGCCGATTTCGCGCGCTTTTGCCGTCGCTCAACTATCCATCCTGCAGGCGACCGCCGAGCGCATCCGCCAGCATCACCGCGCAGGCGACGACATTTCGGATGCCTTGTCTGCAGCCAGCGAATGGGCGTACCCGCCCGCCGCGCTCCAACTTGCCATTCAGCGTGGCTACGCCGAGCTTGACGAGAAGGGCACAGCTGCCGACTGACGCTGCGCGGCTGCAGGAACGCCAGGGCGAACAGCGATCCAGATCGCTCGGCCAGAGGTGTGAACGATCGGCGGTGTGCCGTGTTCGAGTTCCGTGATCGCACGATCCAAACCCGCCAGGTCTGTCGGCGAAAGGTCGGATGCGAGTCGGTCGCGCCATGCGCGGAACTGGCCAAGCAGATAGCGGCCGCCATCGGGTGTGTGCGCGGCCGCCGTGACGGTGCGATCGTGCCGCTCAACTGACGCAAATCCGGCATCCGCGAGTTCGCGGGACCACTCGGCTGTGGCCGGATAGCCCGCCGCAGCGAGTGCAGCGATCACCCTGCCGCCGAGACCGGCCACACCGCTGTTCAGATCTTCCGGTTCGTAGCCGAGCATCCCGGTCATCTCAGACACCACGAGAACACCGCCCGGCCGCAGGGCTGCGAATGCTTGTCGAAGCACCCGATCTGGGT
>DATMTC010000498.1:0-14844 GCA_035565115.1 Microbacteriaceae bacterium
CAAGCCGCGACGCGAGCACCTTGATGGTCGCGCGTGCCACAAGAAAGCCTCCGTTCGCGTGCCGTCCTGCCACAACGATAGTCACTTCAACCCGCAGGCGTAGCACCGTCAGTCTGTTTGGCGCGCTCTCGATGGTGCAAACGTTGCAAGCAGCCGTTGAAGCGAGTCAAGTCGGGCACGCCCGCGGTCGCCGAGCTCACCGGCCTCGACGGCTTCGACGATGGCGCAATCGGGGGAGTCAGGCAGGTGCGTGCATCCGCGCGGGCATCGCTGAGCGATCTCGTTCAGATCGGTGAACGAGCGCAGGATGTTCGCCGTGTCGATGTGGCCGAGGCCAAAGGAACGCACGCCTGGCGTGTCGATGACCCAGCCTGTTCCGTCGTCGGTCTTCACCCGGAGCGACACGGTCGACGACGACGTGTGCCTGCCGCGCCCCGTCACATCGTTGACGCGGCCGATGGCTCGATCCGCGCCGGGCACGAGCGCGTTCACCAACGTCGACTTGCCGACGCCCGAGTGTCCGACGGCTACGGTGTCGTGCCCGATCAGCGCCGCCGCGATTTCGTCGATAGGCATCGCACTGCGGCTCCCGACCGATTGCGCGCCGGCCGAATAGGCACCGGGTGAATAGGCACTGACGAACACAGGCAGATCAAGCCCGGCGAAGTTGTCGAGAAACTTGGCAGGGTCGGCCAGGTCGGTCTTCGTCACGCACAGTATTGGCGCGATTCCGGCGTCGTATGCTGCAACCAGGTAACGATCCACGAGACGGGTGCGCGGCTCGGGATTCGCCGCAGCGACCACGATCAGCATCTGATCGGCGTTGGCCACGATGACCCGCTCAACAGCATCCGTGTCGTCAGCGCTTCTGCGCAACAGCGTGGTGCGCGGCCGGATGCGCACAATCCGTCCCAAGGAACCCTCTGCGCCGCTGGTGTCGCCGACGATGTCGACACGATCGCCGGTGACGACAGCCTGCTTGCGCAGCTCACTGGCCCGCGCCGCCGTCAGCTGCCGCTCATCCGGCGTGCCCTCGTCGAGCATGACCGTGTAGCGCCCGCGGTCGACGGAGAGCACACGACCGATGATGGCGTCCTCATGTTCGGGACGGGTCTTGGTGCGTGGCCGGTTTCCCTTCGGGTTCGGTCGGACTCGCGCTGATGACTCGTCGTACTCGGCGTATGCCTCGTCGTCGTCATCGTCGCTGAGCCAGCTCACTGTGCTGGTCTCACTGTGCTGGTCTCACTGTGTCAGCCGCCCCATCTAGCCGGCGTCCCCGTGCACGAGGTCGCGCCACAGCGCGGGGAACTGGGGGAGCGTCTTGGCCGTCGCCTGGATGTTCTCGATCTCGACGCCGTCGACCGCCAGGCCGATGATGGCGCCTGCCGTCGACATCCGGTGGTCGTCGTAGCTGCGCCACACTCCGCCATGTAGCGGCCTTGGGTCGATGCGCAGGCCGTCATCGAGTTCGGTGACGTTGCCTCCCAGGCCGTTGATCTCGGCGGTCAGGGCGGCCAGCCTGTCCGTTTCGTGACCGCGAATGTGCCCGATACCCGTGATCTCGCTCGGTCCATCGGCGAGTGCGGCAAGCGCCACGAGTGCCGGAGCGAGCTCGCCACCTGTCGACAGGTCGAGCGTGACGCCACGGATGCCGTCGCCGGCCGTCACGGTCAGCGAGCCGTCTCCTCGTGTGACCTCTGCACCGAAATGGGGCAGAAGCACGGCAAGGTCCGCGCCGACCTGCGTTGTCGCATCCGGCCAGCCCGTGATGGTCACGCTTCCGCCTGCGACGAGCGCAGCGGCGACGAACGGTGCTGCGTTCGACAGGTCGGGCTCGATGTCGACCACGGCTCCTGCGATGCTGCCTGGGGCGACGCGCCAGGTGCCGATTTCGGGAGTCGAGACATCCACTCCGCGTGCCGCCAGCGCCGCAATCGTCATTTCAATGTGCGGCAGGCTCGGCAGCCTCTCGCCAGAGTGGGTAAGTTCGAGCCCATCGTCGAAGCGGGCGGATGCCAGCAGCAGACCGGACACGAACTGGCTCGATCCAGAGGCGTCGATGCTGACCGCACCGCCCGCGACGTGACCGAAACCGTGCACGGTGAACGGCAGGCTTCCTCGCCCGTCGTCGTTGACGTCGCCTCCGATTGCGCGCAGCGCGGTGATCATCGTCGACATCGGGCGCGCGCGGGCAGACTCGTCTGCGTCGAAGGTGGTCGGCCCGAGGGCGAGGGCTGCAACAGGCGGCACGAACCGCATGACGGTTCCCGCCTGACCGCAATCGATCGTCGTGCTTCCGATGAGCTCGCCGGGCGTGATCGCCAGGTCTGGCCCAAATTCGCCCGCACCAGGCCGCTCCTCGATGACGGCGCCGAGCGAACGCAGCGCCTCGATCATGTTTGTGCTGTCCCTGGAGTGCAGCGGCGAACGCAGCAGCGACGGCCCGTCCGCCAGTGCGGCGAGCACGAGTTCGCGATTGGTCAGCGACTTCGAACCTGGCAGGCTCACGACCGCCGAGAGCGGTTTGTGCGCGCGCGGCGCAGCCCACAGCGCGTTCGGCTCGATCGGCACATTGTCGCCGTACGGGTTGAAATCCGGGGTGGAATATTTGGATATGAGCATCGGTTACAGGTTATCGACGTTTTGGCCAACATGGAGAGGAAGCCGGTGAGCGCAACCGCTGTACTTGAGGCCCCGCAAAGCGCCGTCCTGGCGGTCGTAGACTTGCCTGTGATGACGACCGTAAGCGAAGACCTGGGCCCGCTCTTCGAGAGCCAAGCGCTGCCGTACATGGATCAGCTGTATGCGGCTGCGCTGCGGATGACGCGCAACCCGTCCGACGCGCAGGATCTTGTGCAGGAAACGTTCGTGAAAGCGTTCGCCGCGTTCAAGCAGTTCGAGCAGGGCACCAACCTCAAGGCGTGGCTGTATCGCATCCTGACGAACACGTTCATCAACACGTATCGCAAGAAGCAGCGCGAGCCGTATCAAGGAACGATCGACGAGTTGCAGGACTGGCAGCTCGGTGGCGCAGAGTCCACCACGGCGCGCTCCTCGCGCTCTGCTGAGGCAGAGGCGATCGACCATCTGCCTGACAGTGCCGTCAAAGACGCGCTTCAGGCCATCCCAGAAGACTTCAGAATGGCGGTGTACTTCGCAGATGTCGAAGGTTTCGCCTATCAGGAGATCGCCGACATCATGAAGACGCCGATCGGAACAGTCATGAGCAGACTGCACCGCGGCCGTCGGATGCTGCGCGATCTGCTTGCAGACTACGCACGAGACCGCGGCGTCAACGCCGCACAGACACCCAGGAGCACGTCATGACCGACTGCGGATGCGACAAGGCCAAAAAAGACCTCGAAGAGTACCTGCACAACGAGCTGGACAAAGACGACGCTGCGGACATCCGCGAGCATTTGGAGAGCTGCCCTGATTGCACGGGCGAGCATCACATCGGGGTCGTGCTGACCGAGGTTGTGCAGCGCGCATGCAAGGAGACGGCCCCTGAGGATCTGCGCACACAGGTGTTGTTGAAGATCCGGAGCATCCAGGCCACTCACTGACCGCCGGTCGACACCGTGGTGGCAGACCGCGCACGATGGTGGCGTTTTGCCGTCATCCTGGTGGCGACAGCTGTCACTCTTTCACCGTTTCTGTCGGTCGTCATCCCAACGTTGGGCAGGGGACGGGGAGCGCAGGGCGGGCTCCCGTTCGGGCTGGACACGCTGGTCGGCGTGCTCACATACACCCCGGCGCTCACCTGGCTCGGTAATAGCCTCGCCGTCACCATGTCGACAGTGGTGGTTGCGATTCTCGTCGCTGCACCCGCCGGTTATGCGATCTCTCGGGCGCGCGGCCGGCTTGTCTCCACGTACTCGCTGACCCTTTTCATGGTGCAGTCCGTACCGACCATCCTGTTTCTGATTCCGCTCTTCGTGCTCTTCGCGAAGGTTGGCCTGGTCGACAATCTCGTCGGTCTTGGCATCATTTATGTCGGCATCACGGTGTCGGTGGCCGTCTGGATGCTGACGGCGTATTTCTCGTCGATCCCGATCAGCTTGGAAGAAGCGGCGTGGCTCGACGGATGCTCCGTGTTCGGCGGATTCGTGCGGATCGTGCTGCGCAACTCGGGTCCCGGCATCGCATCAACCGCGATCTTCACCTTCATGACAGCCTGGAACGACTATCTGATCGCCGTCGTGTTCGTGCACTCCGAGAGCCAACTGACGCTGGGCATCGGGCTGCAGATGGCGCGATCACCTGCGCTCATCCTCATCATCGTGCTGCCGCCACTGGTGATCTTCGGCCTGTTGAACCGATATTTCAGCGTCGGTGGCATCGCCGGCGCGCTCGCCGAGCGTTGATCTCACGGCGCAGGGCCCGCCAGTAGGACAGCACTCGCGGGCCCGGTCGGCTCTACAGGGTCAGCGCGCGCTTCAGCAACGCCGTCTGCTCGTTCGCGTGACGCTTGGCCGACCCGACTGCAGGCGAAGCGGATGCATCGCGCGAGACGACGTTCAACGGTCGCGAACCGAGCTTTGAGGTCTCCAGGATCATGAACGGCCATGCGCCCTGGTTCTCCGGCTCGTCTTGCACCCAGACCAACTCGGCGTTCGGGTACGAGTCGACTGCCGCCTTCAACTCGGTGACCGGGAGCGGGTAATACTGCTCCACTCGCACCAGAGCGATCTCGGGGTTCGGGTTCTTGTCCAGTTCGGCCCTCAGGTCGTAGTAGATCTTGCCCGACATCAGCAGCACCCGCTTGACCGCAGCCTTGTCTGCGACCTGGTCATCGTCGATTACCGGCTCGAACCTGCCGGAGGTGAATGCGTCGACAGGCGAAGCGGCCACACGCAGGCGCAGCATCGACTTCGGCGTGAACACGATCAGGGGCTTGCGCGGACGCGCGTATGCCTGCCTGCGCAGCAGATGGAAGTACGACGCGGCCGTCGATGGCCTCGCAACGGTCATGTTGTTCTCAGCGCACAACTGAAGGAAGCGCTCGATCCGTGCAGACGAGTGGTCAGGACCCGAACCCTCATAACCGTGCGGCAGCAGCAGAACAAGCGAGGAGCGCTGACCCCACTTCTGCTCAGCCGAGGAGATGAACTCGTCGATGATGGTCTGGCCACCGTTCGCGAAGTCGCCGTACTGCGCCTCCCACAGCACGAGGGCATCCGGTCGCTCCACCGAGTAGCCGTACTCGAACCCCATCGCCGCATATTCGTTCAGCAGCGAATCGTAGATCCACAACCGTGCCTGGTTGTCGGTCAGATTAGCCAGCGGCAGCCACTCCTGCCCGTTGACCCTGTCGTGCAGAACGGCGTGCCGCTGCACGAACGTTCCGCGGCGGGTGTCCTCGCCGACCATCCGCACCGGCGTGCCCTCCACCAGCAGCGAACCAAGCGCAAGCAGTTCTGCGAACGGCCAATCGATGCCGCCGTTACGGCTCATGTCGTGACGCTTGGCAAGCAGCTGGTTGAGCTTCGGATGCACCGTGAACCCGGCTGGCGGGTTGTTGAACGCGTCGCCGATGAGGCGAATCACGTCGTCGCTGACACCCGTGGTCTCCGGCTCGCCGGAGCTGTCGTCCTGCTGGGCGGCCGGGCGTTCGAGGTCGGCGACGGAGTTGTTGTCGCCTGTGATGATCGGGATCGCACCGGTCTGCGCGGCGTGCGTCTCGGCGAATGCGCGCTCGAGACGGTCCTGGAAGTCCTTGTGCGCCTGGTCGTACTCTTCCTCTGTGATGTCGCCGCGACCGACGAGTGCCTCTGTGTACAGCTTGCGAACGCTGCGCTTGGCCTCGATCAGGTTGTACATCTGCGGCTGAGTCATCGAAGGGTCGTCGCCCTCATTGTGGCCACGCCGGCGGTAGCAGATGAGGTCGATGACGACATCCTTCTTGAATTCCTGGCGGAATTCGAACGCCAACTGGGCGACGTGGGTGACGGCCTCTGGGTCGTCGCCGTTCACGTGGAAGATCGGCGCCTGGATGGTCTTGGCCACGTCTGTCGAGTAGACCGATGTGCGGCCCTCGCTCGGCGATGTGGTGAAACCGACCTGGTTGTTGATGTTGATGTGCACCGTGCCGCCGGTCTTGTATGCGCGCAGCTGCGACATCTGCATGGTCTCGAACACGATGCCGAGACCGGCCATTGCCGCATCACCGTGGATGAGGATCGGCAACGTCAGGTATGAACCAGCTGGACGGCGGTCCTGCTTGGCGCGCACGATGCCCTCAAGCACCGGGTTGACGGCCTCGAGGTGCGACGGGTTCGCGGCGAGGTAGACCGGGATCTCCTCGCCCTTGACGCCCTTGAACGTTCCCTCTGTTCCCAGGTGGTACTTGACATCCCCGGAACCCTGCACGGCCGAGCGGTCCTGCGTGCCTTCGAACTCGCGGAAGATCTGCCCGTACGTCTTGCCTGCGATGTTCGTCAGAACATTCAGGCGGCCACGATGCGCCATGCCGATCGCGACCTCGTCCATGCCGGCATCCGCAGCACCCTGCAGAATCGTGTCGAGCAGCGAGATTGTGGACTCGCCGCCCTCGAGGCTGAACCGCTTCTGCCCGACATATTTGGTCTGCAGGAAGGTCTCGAACGCCTCTGCCTCATTCAGCTTGCCGAGAATGCGCAGTTGCTCATCGTGGTCGGGCTTGGCGTACGGCCGCTCGACCTTGTCTTGAATCCACTTGCGCTCTGCCGGGTTCTGAATGTGCATGTACTCGATGCCGATGGTGCGGCAGTACGAGTCGCGCAAGACGCCGAGGATGTCACGCAGAAGCATCTGCCGCTTGTCTCGCCCGAACTGACCTGTGACGAACTCGCGGTCGAGGTCCCAGAATGTGAGCCCGTGCGTTGCGATGTCGAGGTCGGGGTGCGAGCGCTGCTTGTACTCGAGCGGGTCGATATCCGCCATCAGGTGACCGCGCACCCTGAACGCGTTGATGAGTTCTTGCACGCGCGCTGTCTTGTCGATGGCGCTTGCCAGGTCGACGCTGATGTCCGGCGCCCAGTGGATCGGGTCATATGGGATGCGAAGCGCGGCGAAGATCTCCTCATAGAAGTCGCGCTTGCCGATCAGCATCTCGTGCACGATCTTGAGGAACTCGCCGCTGCCCGCGCCCTGGATGACCCGGTGGTCGTATGTGCTCGTCAGGGTGACGGTCTTGCCGATGCCGAGCGTGGTGAGCGTCTTGTCGCTTGAGCCTTGGAACTCGGCCGGGTATTCGAGCGCGCCAGCACCGATGATGCAGCCCTGCCCCTTCATCAAGCGGGGCACGGAATGTTCAGTGCCGATGCCACCCGGGTTGGTGAGAGAGACGTGCGCGCCGCTGAAGTCATCCGCGGTCAGCTTGTTTCCTCGTGCACGCTGCACAAGATCTTCGTATGCGACGAGGTACTCGCCGAACGTCATGGTGTCGGCCCGCTTGATCGCAGGCACAAGCAGTGCGCGGCTGCCGTCAGGCTTCGGCAGGTCGATCGCGATGCCGAGGCCGACGTGCGCGGGGGAAACTACAGACGGTTTGCCGTCGATCACGTCGTAGTAGACGTTCTGGCTCGGGAACTCCTTCAGCGCCCGGATCAGCGCCCATCCGATGAGGTGGGTGAAGCTGACCTTGCCGCCTCGTGCTCGCTTCAGATGGTTGTTGATGACGATGCGGTTGTCGATCATCAGCTTTGCCGGAACCGTGCGAACGCTCGTTGCCGTCGGGACGGTCAGGCTGGTGTCCATGTTGGTGGCCAGGCTCTTCGCCATCCCGCGCAGCGGCGTCACGACGTCTTGGGCGGGAGCCTTGTCGGCCTCTTCACTCGGCACCACTTGTTGCGGCGCCGTCACGGGCGCGTCTGCTGGCACCGGCTGCGGCTTCGGCGCAACCGACGTCGTCTTGGCGATCGGCTGCGTTCCGATGACCGGCATGGGCGCCGTCGGCGGGTGCGCTTCGACGGATCCGGTCCCTGAGCTTGTCTGGGTTCCCGGGCTTGTGCCGGTCCCTGACCCACTCTCGGCCTCTGGGCTCCCCTCGGTCCCTGAGCTTGTCGATGGGGCCACCGATGGCTTCTGATAGTGCTCCAGGATCGGCCACCATGACTTGTCAACCGAGTTCTTGTCGGCGATGTACTGCTCGTACAGTTCGTCGACGAGCCACTCATTGGCTCCAAACTCGCTCGAGGATCCCTCTTCGGAACCCACTCCGGTCAACTGGCTCGACACAGCCGATCGCCCACTCTCTCCATTGATCTCATCATGTCTCGACACGCCGTTCAACGGTCGATCTGGTCCAGTGATCAAGCCTAATCCTATTGACCTGGACTCGCTGTCAGACAGCCGGGGAGATAGCGTTGGAGCATGCAGTTCTACGGCACAACACCGACCCACGATCTGACGTACTCAGACGTCTTTCTCGTCCCGAGCACGTCGAACGTGACGAGCCGTCTCGACGTGTCGCTCGCACCGCACGACGGCACAGGCGCAACCATCCCGATCGTGTCTGCGAACATGAACTCGGTCACGGGTCCACGCCTTGCGGCGACCCTCGCCAGACGCGGTGGCCTCGGCGTGCTGCCGCAGGACATGCATCTGCAAGATCTGGATGCCGCGATCCGCTGGGTGAAATCCCAGCCAGTCGCATACGACACACCGCTTATTCTCAGCCCGGACGACACGGTTCAGACCGCCTTGACCCGCGTTCCAGCGGTCGCAGCCCACGGGATCGTGCTGCACGATGCAGCAGACAACTACGTCGGCTGCATCGCAGCATCCGGCCTGGCGCGCGCATTGCCTGACGCCCGGCTCGGCGACCTTCTGCACGGCGCGCTCACCGCACTCGACGCGGACGACGTGCCGACAGGTCGCGCGGCATTCGACCTGATGGCGGCCGCTGACATCGACTTCGCGCCTGTGCTGCAGCACGGCCGGGTGATCGGCACGCTCAGCCGGGTCAGCGCTCTGCGCTCCACGATCTACCAGCCGGCCGTCGACGAGAACGGCAGGCTGCGTGTTGCGGCGGCCATCGGCATCAACGGAGACGTGGCAGGCAAGGCGCGCGCGCTCGCTGCCGCAGACGTTGACGTTCTCGTCATCGATACGGCGCACGGCGACCAGGACGGTATGCGTGCCGCGATTGCAACAGTGAAGGCGCTTGGGCTCGACATTCCGCTCGTGGCAGGCAACGTCGTGACAGCGTCGGCCGTTCGCGACCTCGTCGAAGCAGGCGCCGACATCCTCAAGGTCGGGGTCGGACCAGGAGCGATGTGCACGACGCGCATGATGACAGCCGTCGGCCGCCCGCAGTTCTCCGCCGTTCTCGAGACAGCGGATGCCGCGCGGGGGCTCGGCGCGCACGTCTGGGCTGACGGCGGCGTTCGCTATCCGCGCGACGTTGCACTCGCGCTCGCCGCTGGCGGAGCATCCGTGATGATCGGTTCGTGGTTCGCCGGAACGATCGAGGCACCGGGGGTTCTGCGCTCAGACCCGGACGGCCTGCTATACAAAGAGAGCTGGGGCATGGCATCCACCAAGGCTGTGCACGAACGCTTCGAGCGGCTGTCGGCATACGATCTGGCACGCAAAGAGCTGTTCGCAGAGGGCATCTCGAGTTCCAAGATCTACCTGGATCCGCTGCGGCCGTCTGTTGAGGACCTGCTCGACATGATCACAACCGGCCTGCGAAGTTCGTTCACCTACGCAGGGGCGCGCACGGTCCGCGAGTTCCACGACCGGGCGCTTGTCGGCATCCAGTCGGCTGCCGGGTACGAGGAAGGCAAGGCGCTGCCGGTCAGCTGGTAGCGCACTCGCGCCGCTATACTTGGGCGAACAATGGACGACCCTCCTTCTGCCAATTCGCCCGGCCATAGACCATCGCCCGTGACCCACCCGCAGCTTGTTAGGCGGTGGTGAGCCCCGTGCCAGAGTGGATCTTGCTCTGCATCGGCCTCGCCTTGACGGTGGGAACGGGCTTTTTCGTCGCCAGCGAGTTCGCGCTGGTCAACCTGGATCGTCACGACCTCGAGGCGCGCCGCGACCGGGGTGAAACCCGGCTCGGCATGACCATTGCAGCGCTCAAGATCACCTCAACCCATCTGTCGAGTGCACAGCTCGGCATCACACTGACGACCCTGCTCACCGGCTACACCATGGAGCCGGCGATCAGCTCACTGCTGCGTCCTGGATTGGTCGCCGCCGGCATCTCAGCGGATGCTGTGCCCGCCATCGGCGCGGTCGTCGCCATCATCATCGCAACACTGGTCTCGATGATTCTCGGCGAGCTCGTGCCGAAGAACTTCGCACTCGCGTTGCCGCGGGCCACTGCCAAGGTCGTCATCCCGTTTCAAACGGTGTTCACCGCGGTGTTCCGGCCAGCGGTTCTGCTGCTGAACGGCAGCGCGAACGGCGTTCTGAAACTGTTCGGATTCGAAGTGAAAGAAGAACTCACGGGCGCGCGCACGGCCGAAGAGCTGTCATCCCTTGTGCGCCGATCCGCGAGTGCGGGCGTTCTCGAATCCGACACGGCCACGCTTCTGAATCGCACACTGCTGTTCGCCGACCACACCGCAGCAGATGTCATGACGCCGCGATTGCGCGTCGCCAGCCTCAAACGAACCGAACCGGTGCAGGCGGTGATCGAGCTTGCGCAGAAGACCGGATACTCGCGCTTTCCGGTGATCGAAGAGGATGCAGACGACGTTGTCGGGTTCGTTCACATCAAGCAGGCTGTCTCGGTGCCGCGCGCACGACGTGCGAGCGTGCCGATTTCGGCGCTCCAGACCGAGGCGTTGCGCGTGCCTGAGACCATGAAGCTCGATTCGCTTCTCGGAGAGTTGCGAGGTCGTGGGTACCAGATGGCCGTCGTCGTCGACGAGTACGGCGGAACAGCCGGCGTCGCAACCCTGGAAGACCTGGTAGAAGAACTCGTCGGCGAGGTCTCAGACGAACACGACAGAGCAAGCGCAGACGTCGTGCGCGGTGCAGACTCCATCACATTCCCCGGCATGCTGCGGCCAGACGAACTTCTCGAACGCGCAGGCGTCAGCGTGCCAGAGGACGGTCCTTACGAGACGGTCGCCGGATTCGTCATGGACGTGCTTGGGCGGCTGCCGGTCGTCGGCGACGAGGTGCCGCTCACCGATGGGATGCTGCGGGTCGAGCGACTCGACGGCAGGCGGATCGACCGCATCCGATACACACCGGTGACGCGCAAGGATGACAGTGCGGGGGCCGACGGTGAATGACTGGGCCGGGATTGCATGGCTTTTCGTCCTGCTGCTTGCCAACGCGTTTTTCGTTGCGGCCGAGTTCGCGGTGATCTCCGCGCGTCGCTCGCAGATCGAGCCGGCTGCGGAACGCGGACATCGCGGTGCGAAGACCGCGCTTTGGGCGATGGAGCACGCAACGCTCATGCTCGCAACCACGCAGCTTGGCATCACGGTGTGTTCTCTGCTGATTCTGAACGTGTCAGAGCCTGCCATTCACGAGCTGCTCGAAGTGCCGCTTGCGTTGACGAATCTGCCAGAGGATGCCATCGGCACGATCGCGTTTCTCGTCGCACTGATCATCGTGTCTTTTCTGCACGTCGTGTTTGGCGAGATGGTGCCGAAGAACCTGTCGTTCTCTGTTCCGGATCGCTCGGTTCTGCTGCTCGCGCCCATGCTCGTGGGGATCGCACGCGTGTTCAAGCCGATCATCGTGGCACTGAACGCAATGTCGAACGGGGTGGTGCGACTGTGCGGCGTGACCCCGAAGTCCGAGGCTGCAAGCACGTTCACGCTCGACGAGGTCGCAAGCATCGTGGACCAGTCGACCCGTGAGGGCGTTCTGATGGACCGCACAGGAGCCCTGACGGCGGCGTTCGAATTCACCGAGAAGAAAGCGAGCGACATCGCACTTTCGCTCGACAGCCTGGTCAGCCTTCCTCAGACAGCGACGCCAGACGACGTGGAGCACGCCGTTTCGCAGCACGGGTTCTCGCGCTATGTCGTCACAGACGAGCATGGCGAGCCTGTCGGCTACCTGCACCTCAAGGATGTTCTGGTGCTGGAAGGCGAAGGCTTCGACGACCCCGTGCCAGCCAAGCGAGTGCGACAGCTGGTCTCGATCTACTCGGAGACAGCCGCAGAAGACGCCCTGGCCATCATGAGACGTTCCGGGGCTCACCTGGCGCGCATGTTCGACGCGGAGGGACACACGACCGGCGTGCTGTTCCTCGAAGACATCATCGAGGAGCTCGTCGGCGAGGTGCAGGATGCGACGCGGCGCGACGTGCGCAGGACGGACGCCGGCTAAACCGGAGACCGAGGTTACGGCCGCCAGCGCGCGCGAACGTATTGCTGTGGCCAGTAGTCGATCTCGACGCCCAGCTCGTGTGCGGCACGCAGGGCGAAATGCGGGTCGCGCAGGAGTTCGCGGCCGAGCATGACAGCATCCGCTTGGCCTGAGGATACGATCGCCTCTGCCTGCGCTGGGGTTGTGATCAGTCCGACAGCATTCACGGCGACGGCTGCTGTTCGCTTCACGAACTCGGCGAATGGCACCTGGTAGCCGGGCCCGAGGGGGATGTGCACACCGGTGGTGTTGCCCGCGCTTGAGATGTCGAACAGGTCGCAGCCCGCCTCGCTGGCCCAGCCTGCGACGGTCGCAGTCTGCTGCTCGTCCCAGCCGCCTTCCGCGTAGTCTGTCGCCGAGAACCGGGTGAGGATCGGCACACCGTCTCCGACTGCTGAGCGCACAGCGGTGATGATGCGCAGCAACAGCCGTGCGCGGTTCTCGAGACTGCCGCCGTATTCGTCTCTGCGGCGGTTGCTGAGCGGCGACAGGAACTCGTGCACGAGGTAGCCGTGGGCGGCATGGATCTCGATCAGGTCGAAACCGGCCCGCATCGCGCGGCGAGCTGCGGCCTCGAAGTCGGCGACGATTCGGTCGATCTCTTCCGTCGTGAGCTCGCGCGGTTCGGAGTACCCGTCGCCTGGGAACGCGATCGCGGATGGCGCGAGCGTCTGCCATCCGCCGTCCTCAGGCCGGATCGTTCCGTGGCGGCCGTTGTTGCCCCACTCAGGCCAGACGGATGCTTTGCGGCCTGCGTGCGCCAGTTGCACCCCGGCCGCTGCGCCCTGCGAGTGGACGAACTCGACAACGCGGCTCCAGGCATCCGCTTGCTCGTCGTTCCACAGCCCGGTGTCTTGCGGGCTGATTCGCGCCTCTGGGCTGACCGCTGTGGCCTCGGCGACGACGAGACCGGTGCCGCCAGAGGCGATCGCGCCCAGGTGCACGAGGTGCCAATCGCGGGGGACTCCATCTTTCGCTTCGATCGAGTACTGGCACATGGGCGCCGCCCAAATGCGATTTCTGATGGTCAGATCGCGAACGGTCAGCGGTTCGAACAGGGCGGGCACGGGACTCCTACGGTGCGGATGTGGGATTCAAGGACGTCAGAAAGTCGCGCAGGTTGGCGGCATCCGTATAGACGTGCCCGGTGATGCCAAGCGCCTGAGCGCCGCGCACGTTCACTTCCTTGTTGTCTACGAACACCGTTTGCTGCGGTGTGATTCCCAACTCGTTCATGACGTGCGTGAAGATTGCTGCCGCTGGTTTGATCATGTTCAGCTCACCGCTGACGAACACCGCTTCGAAGAGCGCACCGAGCGGGCTGTGCCTGAAGTAGCTGCTGAAGTCGCGACCGGCGTTCGACAGCAGCGCCATCCGCGTTCCGCCATCGCGCAGCTCGATCAGAACGTCGAGCGTGTCGGAGTCAGCGCTCAGCCAGCTGCGAAAATCGGTGATCCACAGCTGGTGGATGCGCGAATCACTCCAGTCCGCTCCGAGTTCGTTGGCGATCAGCCGCCAGTATTCGGTGATCGGCAGCGTCCCTTCATCGAGCGCATCGCGTCGACGCCAATACGCTGGCCAGAATTGTTCGGCAGGCACGCCAGACGCGGCAACCAGAGCGTCCCGATCCGCCTCGGACGGGCTGTGCGAGATGACCTCGCCATAGTCGAAGACGATGACGCGTCCCGGAATGCTGATCGGCATATGTGTTACCCCTTCGCCAGCTTTCAACCTATCGTGATGAGATGGATGATCAGAGCGTAGAGCGGTCAGACCCGGCATCACACGGCGGGCAGGGCGCGGAAACGATCGTGGCATGGAGCGCCGCAGCTGCGCGCGATTGGATAGCAGTTCCTGCCGAAGATGCCGACAAGTATCGCCGCGGCGTGCTTGGCATTGTCACGGGCTCTGCCCGGTATCCCGGCGCTGCCGTGCTCGGTGTTGACGCCGCTGTTCGCACCGGGCTCGGCATGGTGCGCTACATCGGGGACCAGCGCGCGGCCGACTTCGTTCTGCACCGTCGGCCAGAGGTTGTGACGGCGCCCGGACGCGTGCAGGCCTGGCTGCTTGGCTCTGGTATGGATGCTGAATCGCGCGGCGACGAGGCAACCTCGCGTTTGCGAGACGCGCTGGCGCAGGCCGTACCTGCCGTCGTTGACGCCGGCGCACTTGACCTGATTGCGGATGCTGTCGGCCCTGTAATCGTGACGCCTCACTATCGAGAGCTCGCCAGAGTGTTGAAATCGCATGATGTCGAGTGTTCTGTCGACGAAATCGCGGCACGCCCTGCTGATTGGGCAGGGCAGGCTGCGCGCATCCTGAACGTCACCGTGCTGCTCAAGGGACACGCCACGCACGTCGCGTCCCCTGACGGCGAGCAGATCGTCGTGCGGATGGCGCCGTCCTGGCTGGCCACAGCAGGCAGCGGCGACGTGCTAGCAGGCATCCTGGGCGCGCTCGTTGCGACGCACGCAGAGTCGATCGAAGCTGATGGGCACGACGCGCTCGTGCGGCTGG
>DATMTC010000499.1:0-2698 GCA_035565115.1 Microbacteriaceae bacterium
GCCACCAGAGGGCGATTACAACAGTCGGGCGGCCGCCGACGGCCTGCTGAAGGGACTGAAACAATACCCGGAGCGCGAGCTGAACACCGCCATGCTCGTGTATGGCTCTGCCGACGGCGGTGGCGGTCCGACCGAGGTGCACCACGAGTTGCTTGAGCGCGAACACAACCTGCACGGTCTGCCGGGCGTGGAATACGAGAGTGCAAGCTCGTTCTTCCTGCGCCTGGAGAAGCGGCCGATCCAGCACACCCACGTCGGCGAGCTCTACCTGGAGACCCATCAGGGCACGTACACAGCGCAGGCGAAGCTCAAGAAGTACAACCGGCTGATCGAACGCAAACTGCACAACGCAGAGGCGCTTGCCGCGATCGCCGGTGAAGACGGCGCGCACGATCTGGATGGGCACGTGCTCGATCAACCGGTGCTCGATGGGTACTGGCGCGACGTGCTTCTGAACCAGTTCCACGACATCCTGCCTGGCTCGTCGATCGAGCGGGTCAACCGTGAGGCGCTCGAAACGTACCGACGCATCGACGCATCGCTCGACGCATACGTCGGGCGCCTCGTCGAGCGGATGCCGTCGGCCCGGGATACCGCGGATGCCAGCTCCGCACAGCCCGGCTCCGCGCTCAACCTGACCGGATTCGCACGCCGCGAGCACATCAAGGTCGACGGCCACTGGTACCTGGCCGATGTCGCCGCGTATGCCGCCGCCCCGCTGAAGCCAGCCGAACGCATCCACACGCTCACCTTCACGGCTGACTCGCTGAGCAACGGCGTGCTGACGCTGCGGTTCGGTGACTCGGGCGAGATCGTCTCCTGCCTGGATGCCGCAGGGAACGAACACGTGGCGGGCGGCCTGAACCGGATCGTGCTGCACCGCGATCCGTTCCAGTTTCCGTTCGACGCGTGGGACATCAAGCAGGACTATTTTCAGAAGGCCCCGCGAACGCTCACGATGTCGCAGGTGGAGACGTCTCTCGACGGGCCAACGCTCGTGCGGCGTCAACGGTACTCGTCACGCGGGGTCACGATCGAGCAACTGGTGATTCTCGAGGCCGGCAGCGCCGTCGTTCGATTCGACACACACGTCGAATGGCACGAGAGCCATCGGATGCTTCGCGCCGAGTTTTATCCGACCCACTACGGCGACACGGCACAGTGCGAGATTCAGTTCGGGCACATCGCGAGGCCGACGACCGAAAACGGCCCGGTCGAGACGGCGCAGTTCGAGGTCTGTGCGCACAAGTGGATCGCAACGCAGGATGCCTCGGGCGGATTCGCGGTGTTGAACGACAGCAAGTACGGACACCGCGCTAAAAGCGGGATGATCAGTCTGAACCTGCTGCGGGCATCCACATTTCCTGACAAGACTGCGGACCGTGGAACGCACGACTTCAGCTACGGCTTCTGCCCGTTCCCTGCCGGTGATCTCGGCACTGTGATCCGCGAGGGATACCGGCTGAACAATCCGCTGCTGGTGTGCGGCGACGTTGTGCTGCCGAGTTTCGCCGCGGTCGACGCGCCAGGCGTGATCATCGAAACCGTGAAGCCCGCCGAGAGCGGGGACGGCATTGTGCTTCGGCTATACGAAAGCCTCGGGCGCGCCGAGAGCGCGCGCTTGCGAGTCGACTTCGCTTATTCGGATGCCAGCCTCACCGACCTGATGGAGCATCCGATCGCCCCGGCCGACCTTGACAGGCTCGAGTTCGGCCCGTTTGAAATCGTGATCGTGCTGTTGAAACCACACCGCTGAGAGGCTGAAGCATGACAACCAGCGTGATTCGCGCCGAGCGGCAGCTTTCCACCCGCACGCAGAGCCTGGCGATCGTCACTGCCGGTTTCGGGCAGAACGTGATTTTGACGACCGTCACCACGTTCATCCTCGTCTACCTGATTC
Source organism: Microbacteriaceae bacterium (assembly GCA_035565115.1). Classification (GTDB taxonomy): domain Bacteria; phylum Actinomycetota; class Actinomycetes; order Actinomycetales; family Microbacteriaceae; genus Rathayibacter_A. The sequence goes on from DATMTC010000499.1 coordinate 1,901, forward strand.
AGTACGCACAGATCAGCACCCAGGGGATCGCGGTCGTGACAGGCATCATCACGGCCGCGAAGATTCTGGACGCGATCAGCGATCCCGTCATGGGCAGCATCATCGACATGACCCGCACCCGCTGGGGCAAGTTGCGCCCGTTCATCCTGTTCTCGGCCGCGCCCGTGGCCATCCTCACCGCGTTGCTGTTCTCGGTGCCAGACACGTCCGAGTCCCTTAAGCTCGTCTACTTCGGCGTCTGCTACCTGCTGTGGGGTTTCGCGTATACGGCGTGCGATGTGCCGTATTGGGGTCTGATCGGTTCGGCATTCGGCACCAGCACTGTGCGCAACAGAGTGGTGTCGAACGTGCGCGCGTTCGGCGCGATCGCGTTGGGGCTCGCGACGCTCGGGATGCCGTGGCTTGCGCTGCTGCTGAGCTTCTCCGGCGCGAGACCTGCCGGCTCATCCTCTAACTCGGCGACCGGCAGCGGATGGTCGCTTGCCGTGCTCATCACCGCGGTCGCAGGCATGTCGCTGTTCCTGCTCGCGTTCTTCTTCACCCGTGAGAAGCAGACCGCTGCTGCGCACATCCGACTGACCTTTCGGCAGCTGTTCGGCACGCTGTTCAAAAACACGCCGCTTCTCATGGTGCTTGTCGGCTCTGTGCTCGGCTTCGGCCGATACATCGTGCAGGCAGGTGGTGCCGTGTTCGTGGTGATCGCGTATGGCAACGAGGGTTACTTCACGCTGATCGGGGCGGCCATCATTGCTGGCATGGTCATCGCATCCTTCGGCACGCCGTTTCTGCTCAAGCGGA
>DATMTC010000500.1:0-5299 GCA_035565115.1 Microbacteriaceae bacterium
ATGTCGATGCCGGCGACCAGCATGCAAGCGAAGACGATGGCGAGCGTCAGCGGTATCGCGAGAGCCACGACGAGGCCCGGCCGCACGCCGAGGCTGATGAAGCTGACGACCAGGATGATGCCGACGGCCTGCCAGAGCGACATCATGAAATCGTCGATCGCGTGCGAGACCGTCACCGCCTGGTCGGCGACGAGATAGGGCTCGATGCCGAGAGGCAGGCCGGCGGTGACCTCGGCCATCGCCTTCTTGATGTTGTTGCCGAGCGCCAGGATGTCGCCGCCGTCGCGCATGGCGATGCCCAGCCCGATTGCGTCACGCCCGTTCACCCGGAACATCGGCGTCGGCGGATCGGCATGGCCGCGCCTGATAGTCGCGATGTCGGCCAGCCGCACCATACGGTCGCCCACCGGGAAATTGATGCCGAGCAGGTCCGCCTCCGATTGGAAGGCGCCGGAGACGCGCACCGAGAACTTCTCGTCCTGCGTCTGCACCTCACCGGCCGGTCGCACGACATTTTGGGCCTGCAGAGCCCCGAGCAGCGCCGAGCGATCGAGGCCGAGATTGGCCAGTTCCCTGACCGAGAACTCGATGAAGATGCGCTCGTCCTGCGCGCCGACGATCTCGATCTTCGAGACGTCTGGCACGAGCATCCGCTATGCCCTCCTCGATGCCCCCTTGCACGGCTTCGACGGTCTGGTCGAGGGTCAGCCCTCTCGTGAGGTGCTGCTCTGGAGCCCAGCGCACCTCACCGTAGATGACGCCGTCTGCGACCAGGTCCTGAACGTATTCGCGGGCGACGCGCACCAGTCCCTCGCGGGATTGCATGACGGCGATCGTCACGTCGAAGGTCTTGAGATATTCGACGAGCGATCCAGAGTCTGCACGGTCGGTGAACCACTGGCCGAGCGCGTGCGCATCCGTCTGTGGAATCTCGATGCCGAGACCATCCGCAAGCTCGATGATGGTCTGTGGACGCAGGGCTCCATCGAGATGATCGTGCAGCGATACCTTGGGCAGTGCAGTGATGCTCTCGCCGCTTGCGAGCAGGAATTCCTCTGGCACGGTGTTCATGTCTCGCTCCTCGTTACGTGCGGATGCGCTCGCGCGCGAGTCCAAGTCTACGAGCGCGGTGGAGCTTTGGGGATCGCGAAGCGATCCCGCGACCCTCCCCACCGGCACGGCCGCCCGATGCTTCGCATCGTCCGGAACCGGCGGCGTGGGCCCAGCGCCGAGCGAGCCTGCGAGCAAGGGTTGGCGGTGGCCATTCCGGCGGTCGAGTCTCCGTCGCCGGTGGAGCTTTCCACCCCTGTTGTCGCGCATCCGGAGACGCGGTATAGCGCCGGTTTGCGGCTATTGCGCCAGGGTGGCGCAATAGCCGTCAACTGGCGCTGGAGGGGACCGAGGTCGATACCGCGGCCGTCCTTCGACAAGCTCAGGGACCGGCGCATCACTCGACCACCGACGCGTTCGGCCCGATCTCCGCGGCCGCCACGCGCATCGCGTCGATGACAGCGTCTGCGTCGACTGCACTGTACGTCGTCGCCACATATGGCACCGTCAGCGCTGCGGCTGCTGCACCGTCGGCATCCGGCACGGGGAACGCCAGATCGAGGATGCCGGGCTGTCGAGCGTCCGTGTTCTGCGCGAATCCGTCTTGCTGCGCAGAGCGGATGCGACGAGCCAGCGTGTCCGCATCCGTCCCGCCAAGCTGAAGGTCGGCGAGGATCGACGCGCGCCGATCCGCCCGGCTAAACGCCAACAGCACGATACCTGTAGCGGTGGTGTCGGCAGGGAACGCCGCTCCGACCCGCACGCGGAAGCCGAAGTCCGACGGGCTCTCCTGCTGCGCGATGACGCGCACCTGAACGCCGTCGAGAACGGCGAGATTGCATGACTGGGCCGTCGCCTCCGCAAGCCGGCTCATCGGCCCCGCCGCGCGCAGAACGAGCGCACGAAGCGGCGGCTGCCTGCCGGCGAGGTCAAGCATCCTGGTCGACAGCAAATAGAGCGCGCTGTCGGCGTCGCGCACGATGTATCCGCGACGCTCGAGCGTCTGCAACACCCGGAAGATCTCGCCGACGGACCGTCCAAGGGCGGCAGCAATCTGCGACTGCGCCAGCGGTGTCGCCTCGTTGGCGAGCAGTTCGAGAACGTCGAGCCCCTTCTCCAGTGCGGGCGACGCGTACTTGTCCCCCGGTGGCGACGGACGCTGCTGCACGCTCAACGCCCGCTGTCCAACGCGGCGAGAAACGCGCGGGCGATGCGCCGTTCGATGTCGTTCGGCACCGGTTGAGGGCCGGGCTGGAGCGCATCCGCGCCGGTCGCGACGCGTTCGAGCGAGAGTACTTGCAGCATGAATCCGAGGTCCATCGCCTCCAGCGAGTTGCCCTTCGGGTCGCGCCCCGCCAGGTTGACCATGCGGCCGTCCGCGAGCAGGATGACGTGGCGACCGTCGGCCAGATCGACCCTCTCGACGGCATCCGCGATGGTGCGTGTGCTTGTCGCCTGCTCACGAAGCGCCTGCACGTCGATCTCCCACGGAAAGTGACCGCTGTTCGCCAGGATGGCGCCGTCGCGCAGGCCGCCGAAGGCCTCGCTGCCGACAACGCCAGGCTGTCCGGTTGCCGTGATGACGACATCCGCCCACTCGACAAGCTCGCCAAGTGCGCCAACCCTGAACCCGTCAAGCGCCGCCTCGAACGCCTTGAGTTCGTCGATCTCGGCGACCGCGACCTGAGCGCCGAGCGCGCGGAACGATTGCGCGATCCCCCGTCCGCACCAGCCATAGCCGGCGACCAGCACGTGCCTGCCAGGCACCATCACGTTGGTGATGCGCATGAACGACTCCACGACCGATTGCCCGACCGCGTGCCGGTTTTCGCCGATGGCTTTGAGCATGCTGTCGTTGATGACGATCACCGGGAACGGCAGTGCGCCCGCCAGCTCGCCACGCAACCGCAGTCCGCCCGACGTGGTCTCCTCCGTTCCGCCGATGATCGAATCGGCCGCGCCACGCGCCACGATTCCTGCCGCAAGGTCACCGCCGTTGTCGAGCAGGATGTCCGGATGCGCGTCGAGAACCGCATCGACGTTCGCTGCATGCTGCTGGATGCTGTCGTCACGCCGACCGAACAGGGTCATGCCTTGTTCGCGCAGCGCTGCGACCACGTCGTCCTGGGTGGAGCCGTGATTGCCCGTGGCGACGATTTCGGCCCCGCCTGCTGCGAGCGTCTCAAGCAGCACAGCGGTCTTCGGTTCAAGGTGCAGCGACATGCCGATGCGATGCCCGACGAAGGGGCGAGTCTGCGCGAGTTCGCCGCGCAGGGTGGCGAGCATCGACATCCGCGATCTGATCCATTCGATGCGGGCCGCGCCCGCTTGCGCCGCCGTCTGATGCGTTGCCGTCGTGTGCGCGGTTGTCTGCGTTGTCATGCCCTCAGTCTTGCATATATGAATCTTGTTTTCATATGCGTTGCGGCGGTTACAATGGTGCGTATGCCTCGCCGAATCATCCTCGACTGCGACCCCGGCCACGACGACGCCATCGCGATGCTGATCGCGCACGGGAGCCCCGAGATCGAGCTTGCCGCCATCACGACGGTTGCAGGCAATCAGACGATCGAGAAGGTGACGCGCAACGCGCTCGCGGTCGCAACCATCGCCGGCATCACGGATGTGCCCATTGCCGCGGGCATGGCGCGCTCCTTGATTCGTGAACGCTTGATCGGTGAGAGCATCCACGGCGACAGCGGCATGGACGGGCCGCAGCTGCCAGAACCGACGGTGCGGCTCGATGAACGGCACGCGGTCGATCTGATCATCGACACCGTGATGAGCGAACCAGCAGGATCGATCACGCTCGTGCCGACTGGGCCGCTGACGAATATCGCGATGGCCGTGAGGCGTGAGCCGCGCATCGTCGAGCGTGTGCGCGAGGTGGTGCTGATGGGCGGCGGATATGCCACAGGCAACTGGAGCGCGACCGCAGAGTTCAACATTGTCGTCGACCCAGAGGCTGCGCACATCGTGTTCAACGAGCCGTGGCCGCTGACCATGGTCGGGCTCGACCTGACGCACCAGGCGCTCGCGACGGCATCCGTCGTGTCGGAGTTCGCGGCGCTCGAGACGACGGCGGGCCGTTTCGTCGTTGACCCGCTCGCGTTCTTCGCGCACAGCTACCGCGACGTGCAGGGCTTCGAGGCCCCTCCCGTTCATGACGCATGCGCCGTGGCGTACGTGATCGATCCGACGATCATGACGGTGAGGAGGGCTCCGCTGGATGTCGAGCTCACCGGCACGCTGACGCTCGGCATGACGGTGGCCGACTTCCGCTCGCCACCACCGGAGGACTGCCGCTCGCAGGTCGCCGTCGATCTGGATGCCGGACGCTTCTGGTCGCTCGCCGTCGACGCTGTCAGTCGCCTCGGCGCACTCGCCCCGGTGGTCGAGTAGCGAGCGCCAGCCCTCGGTGGTCGAGTAGCGAGCGCTAGCGAGCGTATCGAGACCCCGCAACCCACCTACGGGCCGGAACCACAGATCGGCTCGCCAGGTCTCGATACGCGGCTCGCTGCGCGAGCAGCTACTCGACCACCGGGTATCGGTTGTCGAGTAGCGAGCGCCAGCGAGCGTATCGAGACCCCGCAACCCACGTATGGTCCGGAACCACAGATCGTCTTGCCAGGTCTCGATACGCGGCTCGCTGCGCGAGCAGCTACTCGACCACCGGACGGCTTCGGTGGTCGAGTAGCGAGCGCTAGCGAGCGTATCGAGACCCCCCAACCCACGTATGGTCCGGAACCACAGATCGGCTTGCCAGGTCTCGATACGCGGCTCACTGCGCGAGCAGCTACTCGACCACCGGGTATCGGTGGTCGAGTAGCGAGCGCCAGCGAGCGTATCGAGACCCCGCAACCCGCCTAGGGTCCGGAACCACAGATCGTCTTGCCAGGTCTCGATACGCGGCTCGCTGCGCGAGCAACTACTCGACCACCGGACGGTTCCGGGGGTCGAGTAGCGACGCGAGGCACGAGCGCCGCGTATCCAGACCCCGCAACCCACCTACGGTCGTCCAGAACCACAGATCGTCTTACCAGGCCTCGATACGCGGCTCGCTGCGCGACCCCCGGACGGTTCCGGTGGTCGAGTAGCGACGCGAGGCACGAGCGCCGCGTATCGAGACCTCGCAAGCGACCTAGAACCGCTGCCACACGGGCTTGTTCGCGTAGGTGTACTTGTAGTAGTCGGCCAGCCGCAGGCCCGCTGCCGCCGCCTCGTCCACGACGATGGTCGCGTGCTGGTG
>DATMTC010000501.1:0-1600 GCA_035565115.1 Microbacteriaceae bacterium
GCAACTTCCACGCCGTCCCAGCCGCGCATCAGACCGCTGCGCGCGATCGTTCCCGTGATCCGGTCGTATGGAGCCGGCAGTGCGATGCCGACGGCGAGCACATCAGACATCTCGCTGTCGACGGACTCGAGCATGTCTGCCAGCAGCAGCATCACGCGATCGAGCTCGTTGTCTGCCCTGTGATCCTTCGCCAGCGGCATGTGGTTCTCGGCGACGATCGTTGCCGCAACATCCGACAGCGCGATGCGCATGTGGCGGGTGGAGAAGTGCACGCCGACGACGAGACCGAGTGCGTGTGCAAGGGTGACGTTCTGCGCCCGGCGGCCGCTGCGCGTGCTCGGGGTGGTGTGCAGAACGCCTGCGGTTGACAGCTCTTTGACGATGTTGGAAACGGTGGCAGGGGACAGCCCGGTGAGGCCGGCGAGTTCGACCTGCGTCAACCCGCCGTGCTTCTTAATCGTGTCGACAATCCGGCCGCGGTTGGCTTCACGAAGTGAAGTCTGCGACCCGGGAGTCCGACGATGGTCTGCCACGAGAACACGATACATGGGCACGGATGCTTTTCCGTTGGCGAGCAAAGGCTGAACCGAAGGCGAGAATCAGCTGGAACGGTTACCTGTTTGTGCCCTTGAGGTGCCCCGTTCTCGCTCCGAACCGGGCAGGATAGTATGCATGGCTGACCTGCACGTGCACCGCGACCGCCTTGAGATTCACCTCACGACGGCCGAGAAGATGCTTGCGTTGCGCAAGACCGATCTCATCGTGCCGCGCGACGCCATCCGGTCGGTCGCCATCACAGAGGACCCGTGGATCTGGATTCGCGGCGTGCGGGCGCCTGGCGCGAGCATCCCGCTGACCCTGGCTGTCGGCGTCTGGAAGTTTCATGGCGGTCGCGACTTTCTGCTGCTGAAAGGCAAGCAGCGCGCGGCTGTCGTGATCGACCTCGAACCGCTCGACGGCATGGCAGACACCGAATTCTCTCGGATCATCGTTTCGACCCAGCACGCTGCCGGGCTCGTCGAGGCGCTGCGCGTCGGCGCCTCGGCGGTGGATGGCGACGCGACGTTCTAGCATGAGCGAGCCCAAGAAGCTGAGCGTCGACTGCTGCATCGCCGGAGGCGGGCCGGCCGGCATGATGCTCGGGATGCTGCTTGCGCGCGCCGGCCTCGAGGTGGCCGTTCTCGAGAAGCACGCCGACTTCTTTCGCGACTTTCGTGGCGACACCATCCATCCGTCCACGATCGAACTCCTGGGCGAACTCGGACTGCGTGACGAGTTCCTCGCCCTGCCGCACACCACGGTCAGAAGCCTCGACGCCGTCATCAACGGCCACCGGTTGCATCCTGTCGACTTCGGCTACTTGAAGCCGCCGAATAACTTTCTCGTGCTTATGCCGCAGTGGGACTTTCTGAACTTTCTTGCCGAGAAGGCGGCGGCATATCCCGGCTTTCACCTGCTTATGTCGACGGAGGCGACCGGCCTGCTGCACGACGAGCACATCGTCAGCGGTGTGCGCGCGTCGAGCGCAGCTGGCGACATCGAGATCAGTGCGCGCCTGACGGTGGCGGCTGACGGCCGCGACTCGACCCTGCGCCGGGCC
>DATMTC010000502.1:0-3162 GCA_035565115.1 Microbacteriaceae bacterium
GTCCCTGAGCCCGTCGAAGGGGCATCCGAAGATCCCGCCTCCGGATCGAGCAGCTCGAACGCCGCAAGCGCGAACGTGGACAATGGCTGATTGAGTGCAAAGTTGGGCTGCAGGTCGACCGTCAAGCGGATGTCATCCCCCGCCTGCTCGACGATGCCTGCTGCCCGCAGTGTTCGGTAGATGCCGAGCGCTCTTCGTGCAAGTGCGAGCTGGCGTTTCCACGGTTCATGATTGTTGAAAATGAGTTCATGCACATGGCGGTATACGTCTCCGCCGCGACCGATCACGTTGATGAGCATGGCACTGGTGATCTGCATGCTCGATGACAGAGTTTCCGGTTCTGCCGCGATCAGTCTCTGGAAGGAAGGTTCGCCCCACGAGACGAAGCCTTCCGGCGCCTTCTTACGCACCAGTTTGCGCTTCTTCTTCGGGTCGTCTCCCGCTTTCTGAATCGCCTTCAGATTCTCGGTCTCATGTTCGGGCGCTTGCGCAACGACGGTGCCGACCGTGTCGTAGCCTGCGCGGCCGGCTCTGCCCGCGATCTGATGGAACTCGCGTGCGTTCAGTTGACGCATCCGCACCCCGTCGAACTTCGTCAACGCGGTCAGAAGCACGGTGCGAATCGGAACGTTGATGCCAACGCCGAGCGTGTCGGTTCCGCAGATCACCCGCAGGAGCCCGCGCTGGGCGAGTTGCTCGACGAGCCGACGGTATTTCGGCAGCATTCCAGCGTGATGCACGCCGATGCCGAGCCGCAGCAGCCTGGACAGCGTCTTGCCGAACCCCGTCGTGAAGCGGAATTCGCCAATCGCCTCAGCGATGACGTCGCGCTGCGCCCTGCTTGCGACCTTGGCGCTGGTCAGAGCCTGCGCGCGTTCAAGTGCGGCAAGTTGCGAGAAATGCACGATGTAGACCGGAGCCTGGTTGGTCTCGAGCAACTCGTCGATGGTCTCGTGCACCGGGGTTTGCGCGTAGTAGTAATTCAGCGGAACCGGCCGATCCACGCCGGTGACCAGCACGGTTTCCCTGCCGGTGCGCGTGCTCAGGTCGTCCGCCAGCTTGGTCACATCACCGAGCGTTGCCGACATCAGAATGAACTGCACGTTCGGAAGGGTCAGCAATGGCACCTGCCATGCCCAACCGCGATCAGGGTCTGAGTAGAAGTGGAACTCGTCCATCACCACCTGGCCGACAGGAGTGCCTGGTCCCATCCTCAACGCCAGGTTGGCAAGGATCTCGGCCGTGCAGCAGATGATCGGCGCGTCTGCGTTCACCGAGGAGTCCCCCGTCATCATGCCGACGTTCGACGCGCCGAACGTGTCGACGAGCGCGAAGAACTTCTCGGACACAAGCGCCTTGATCGGTGCGGTGTAGAAGGTTCGTCTGCCCTCTGCCAACGCCGTCGCGTGCGCTCCGACTGCCACGAGGGACTTGCCTGTTCCCGTCGGCGTGCTCAGGATCACGTTCGCGCCAGAGACGATCCCGATCAGCGCTTCTTCCTGAGCCGGATACAGCGTGAGGCCGTCAGCGGCCGCCCACGCGGTGAATGCGTCGAAGACCGCGTCTGCGCTCGCCCCGCCGGCTGTTGCTGACAGGGCAATGCGGTCGATCAGACGCGGATGCTCGTCGCCGGCAGCCGTGGCCGTGATGATTAGAGCGCCCCCTGGGCGTCGGTACCCGCCGGAATCGGGTTGAGCCTTGTGACCTTGGTGGGCTTGGCGATGAGACCCTCGAGTGAGGCGTTCAGCGCGGCCACCGCCGGCCCAGCACCGTGCGCATCGAGAAGTTCGGCCGACTCCCACTTCTCGATCATGACGATGGTGCCATTCGGCGCCTCGTGAATCGCATAGAGGATGCAGCCTGGCTCTTCATGCACGGCCGCGATTGCGGGGCGCAGCGCCTCAACGACGGCGTCGAACTGGCCGTCATTGGGCGTGAAGACGGCGGTGACGACGATGGGATCAGATTGTGTGCTCACCCATCAAGGCTACCGACCCTTGCGCCCCCTTCCGTCGGCGTTCGGCGAAATGCCGCTGCCGCGGCGCCGATAGCGCGGCGCCGATAGAGCGGCACCGTTCGCGCGGCACTGATGCCGCGGCGCTAGCGTCGCGGTCGCCTGCCTCCACGCTGACGACTCTTGGCGGAGGGCTTTCGCGCCGGTTTGCCAGGCCCCCGCGATGATCCACGTGCCGGCTTCGGCTCTTCCGCGGTGGAAGGCCCGCGTGAGCTGCGCTCGGTTCGCCCGCGCACAATTCCGATGAATTCCTCGATGGCCGCCGCGTCAGCATCCAGATTCGCGGCAGCCGACCACGCCAAAGCAATGCGGGTGGACGGGGCATCAGTGACCGGGCGCGCTACGACGTCGCGGCGTGCGTGCAACCGTGCGATCGACTGCGGCACGATGGCAATTCCGACCCCGGCCGCCACCAGAGCGAACGTCTCATCGATGTCGCCGGTCGCGTCATAGATCGTCTCGCCGTCAAGGTCGGCGAGTTCAAGACTGTCCACTGCCGAGGCCGCATGGTCTTTCGAGGCCACGGCGACCGCTGTCTCGGCATAGAGCGGAATGATGTTGAGCCCCTCGCCTTCGACCGGCAACCGCACGAATGCCATACGCGCGCGGCCGTCACGCAGCACCTGCACCTGGTCGGCATCCGTCAAGAGCAACTCGATGGGTCGGTCCGGGCGCCGTTCTCCCCAGATGCGGACCCATTTCGCCGGCGTGACGCCGCGCACGTACGCAACGCGGAACGGCTCACCCGTGCCAGATCGTGCCGGTGACGCATCCATCGGCGCTCCCGTCTCGCTCCGCGTGAAGTTCCCGGCTGGCGCACGGGTGCTGTCAGGATACGCTGGAGCCTGTGACCGACGAAACGCCGCGCGCCGCGAAGCAGGCGCAAACCATGAAACCGGCGACGGCGGCGAAGAAGCTCGGCGTCCTGTTGTCCGCAACGCCCGAGACTTTTCAGTCGGAGCCGACCAGCCGCGACGCATTCGCTGCGCTGCAGTCGGATCCGCCGGCATGGCTGCTCGAGCTGCGCCTGAACGGGCCGCATCCCCGCGACGTCGTGGCGCGCAAGCTTGGCGTATCGATTTCGGGACTGGCCCGCGGCGGGGTGACGGATGCGTTGACGACCGCCCAGATTCAGGAATTGCTCGCCG
>DATMTC010000503.1:0-4698 GCA_035565115.1 Microbacteriaceae bacterium
GCTTGTCGGCGGCTCAGCGATCACCGCGGGCTGGGTCGTGCTCGCACTCATCGGTGCCCAGATCGTGCCGGGTGAACCGGTTGCAGCAGCGGATGCGACAAGCGCTGCTGTCGCAAAGTCGGGACAAGTCGCCGTCGCTGCAGCCGAACAAGCCACGTTCGCGGGCGCGAACGCGACCGATAAGTATGCTCAGCTGCCGGCATCCGACTTGCTTACCGGTCTGAAGGGCAAGGACGTGATCATCGCGTTCGTCGAGAGTTACGGTCAGGTCGCGGTGCAGAACACGTTCTTCTCGGCCGGGGTCGACCAGGTGCTGCGCGCGGGAGAAGCAGACCTTGCCGCGAATGGATACTCCGAGCGCAGCGCATTTCTCACGTCGCCCACGTTCGGCGGGATCAGCTGGCTTGCCCACTCCACACTGCAAACCGGTCTGTGGATCGACTCCCAACAGAAATACGATCAGGTCACCGCCGGGCACAGGTTGACCATCGCCGATGCGTTCAAGCGGGCTGGATGGCACACGATCAGCGACGTGCCATCCGACACCGAGCCGTGGTCGGTCGGCAGCTCGTTCTATCACTTCGACACCCACCTGAACGCCCGGAACGTCGGGTATCACGGCCCTCGGTTCAGTTACGCACGCATCCCTGACCAGTACACCCTGGCGTACTTCCAGAATCACGAGCTCGCCAAACCGCACAAGCCGTTGATGGCGGAGATCGACTTCGTGTCTTCGCACACGCCATGGACCCCCCTGCCCCACACTGTGCCGTGGGCATCCATCGGTGACGGATCGGTCTTCGATCCGCAGCCGGCGCAAGGGCTCGCGCCCAGTGTCGTCTGGCAGAAATCGCACGACGTGCAGAAGCTCTACGGGCAGTCCGTGCAGTACACAATGAGCAGCCTGTTCTCGTTCCTCACAACGTTCAACGATCCGAACCTCGTGCTGGTCGTTCTCGGCGACCATCAGCCGGCGACCGAGGTGAGCGGAGCCGGCGCGAACCACAACGTTCCGATCAGCATCATCTCCAAGGACCCGGACGTGATGAGTCGGATCTCGTCCTGGCGCTGGCAACCCGGGATGCTTCCGTCGCCTGGGGCGCCGGTGTGGCGGATGGATGCGTTCCGCGATCGGTTCTTTGCAGCATACGGACGGTAGCGCGTGCCCGACCCCGAGCGCGTAGCTCGCGGCATCGTCTCAAACGGGTTGAACCGCTCCCCGGTCGTTAGCGTCTTGGTTAACTTGTTGTGCGAGCAGTCACTTGTACCCCAGTTGAGTCACACATGTCCTCCCTTCGGACGACTCGTGAATTTCTGCGATGAGAGTATCGTACGGATGGGCACAGGGTAGACACCCACGACTACCGTCACCGTAACCATCGTTGGTTCACGACGCGGTCCACGCGTTCAGATGAGGAAATTATTAAATTGAATAGGAAAGCTTTCGCAGCGGGAGCCGTTGCGATCGCTCTGGTTGGATCGCTTGCAACGGCCGCCCCTGCCACGGCGAGCTCTGTGGCCTCGGAAAAGCCGAGTACGACCGTGGCATACAGTCTCACCGTTGGCGGCCACACCACGGCCCTGACCGACGGCGAGTCAGTGACCTATCCGATGCTGCCAGTCAGCCCGCCCGGCGCAGTCTCTCCGGATGCGGTATATCCCGGTGACGGGACCGGGACGCTCACCGTTTGGGGTTCCGCAGGGGTATTCCACTACAGCATCGAAATGCATGTTCCGGCCACGAACTTCATAGGTCATTTTCAGATCACCGACCGGACAAGTGGCCTGAGCGGTGGCAGCGTGTTGGAGTTGGTCTTCGCTGGGGATATCCCGACGAGCAAGCTTCACGGTCACACGTACGCCGGTACCCTCACGGGCGACGCCGTCTTCGCGGGCGTGATCGTCTCCACGGTCGGGTTCAATTCCACGTCCTATACATACCCCTGAGTCAATATAGTGAGGGACGTTCGAGGGCTAACTGCCATCTGAACTTCCCTCACTGATCTACAGCGAAAGAAGGACGGTTGCCGTGCCAGTCGAGGCATTTAACGTTGAGAGTGAGCTCAGGCGCATCGTTGCGGAGGGCCGGATCTCCGAGGAGTCCCTGCAGACGATCACTGGTATCCCAGGCGATGTCATCGCTTCACTCTTGAGCGATGCCCGAGAACGTGAACCGGGGCTCTCCGCGCCGCCTTCAAAACTCTCGCCTGACCAGATCGGACGCCTATCCGCTCTCGTAGACCAGCTGACTGAAGGACTTCAGATCGATGATGATACGCGCCTCAAGGCGATCATCCAGACCCTGACAGAGCAGTTCCGGATGACGCATCAGCACATCGCACTGTTGACTGGGATCGACCTCAACGACCTCAAAAGCGCTCTGTATGATCCAGATACAGCGAAAGCCGAGAGGAAATACGAACTCGCGATCAGAGCGTCCTACCTAATGAACGCCATCGGGAACGCGGCTCCCACGCAATAGGCATTGCTCATCGGGTGCTGTCGCGTTGCTGGAACGGGCAACGGTAGCGTGACCTCGCGGCGCCTCCGTAGTCGAACGTGAGCAGGCCGAACTCCCCCAGCACCGCCATCTCATCGATGACCTGAGCTTGGGCGTGAACGCCCAGCCGACTGGCAGCGTTTGGAACACGAACACCTCCGATAGCCCCGATCGGGCGGTCCGACCTGTTCCGAGTGCCTTCCTGAGCACATGGATGTCCTGTTCCACAGCGGCCGTGGTTGCCGCAGACGTAACCCAGGGGGATCAGCATCATGAAATCGTGGATGATGCGCTGTAGCGAACGCTCGTGACCCGAACGCCCGCCTCGACCAATTTGCGACCGCACGCTTCGCCTTCGTCCCTGAGCACATCGTTCTCGTCGACGATCAGGAACGCACCGTCATCGACGACGACGGTTCGGAGACGTATCCGCAATACTTGGTTCTCGCCACCCTGTGGGAATATGGCGACCTGCCCGTGCAAGAACTCGTCTCGCATACTGCAACTCGACTACGGAACGATGCCGCCGCTTCTCAAGCGAATGGAGAAGCAGAATCTGGTCCGACGCACACGGAATCCGCAAGACGACCGCTCGGTGACGGTCACGCTTGCGCCCGGCGGTGTAGCCCTTCGTGTTCACGCCGACGGGATTTACCGCAGCTTCAGCGAGACGTTCGACTTCTCGCCGAAGCGCGCGGGTGCCGCCTTGGCGTTTCTTCGGTCGATCGTCGAGCGCGCCGGCGAGCGCGGGGTGACTGGCCGAGCGTTACGCGTCGCCGAACTGTTCGGTGGCCTGCCTTCCCGCAACGGTCGCACGCTGCAGGAAGTCGTTGATCAGCTCGAGCTGTTCCATGGTGTAGTCGGAGCAGAGCGCATCCATTTTGTCGCTCATCCCCGCATAGAGCCGGAACATGTCCCGATTGCGGTCGGGCAGCGCTCGCACCAGCACGGCCCGTCGATCAGCATGATCGCGTTCGCGGGCGATCCATCCGCCCTTTTCCAGGCGGTCCAGGATGCCCGTCAGCGTCGCAGGATGAAGCCCGGCAAGACGCGCAAGCGCGCTCGGGCTGATCGGCCCAGCGCTTGAGACGAGGTCGAGGCAGTCGAGGTCGACGTCGCGCAGGTCGGCGGCGTTGCCCACCTGGTGGTTCAGCACGGACAGCTGCACACGCAGGCCGCGCATGGTCTGTTTCAGAAGCGCCGCAGCTCGGCGCTGGCTTCGGTCCCGGTCGCGGTGCTCGGATGCCGCCGCTTGTCTTGAATTCATATGATATTGTTTCCGTATTATATCGGTTTCTTACTCAAGGATAGCGGAGACAAGCATGAAGATCGTGGTCTTCGGAGCCAACGGGCCAACCGGCAGGCAGCTCGTTGAACAAGCACTCGCGGCGGGCCATGGGGTGACCGCCGTGACGCGTGATCCTGCGCGGTTTCCCGTGCCGGACGGGCATGACACCTCGTTGCTGGTCGTGGGCGCGGATGTGCACGATGCGGATGCCGTGTCGTCGGTTGTCGCTGGACAGGACGCGGTCCTCTCGGCGCTCGGCGTTCCATACGGACGGCAACCGATCACCGTGTACTCCGACGGCGCGACGAACATCCTCGCCGCAATGCGCATGCATGGTGTGCGACGGTTCGCCTGCGTGAGCTCGAGCGCACTCGATCCTGCTGCAGGCCCGCACGGTGGATTCTTCTTCGAGAAGGTGCTGCAGCCCTTTGTCGTCAGTGTGCTCGGCCGCCAGCTGTACGCCGACATGCGCCGCATGGAGTCCATCGTCACGGCAAGCGACACCGACTGGACGATCGTTCGCCCATCAGGACTGTTCGATGCGGCGGCAGTCAGCGAATACGACTATGCAGAGCGGTACACGCCCGGCGCGTTCACCGCACGCGCCGACCTGGCGAACGTGCTGCTTCGGCAGGCGACGGACGAGGAGTTCATCCGCAAGATCGTCGCCGTCTCGACGACGAAAGGAGCGCCAACCGTTGCGCAGCTGATGGCACGCGAGGCGTTCGGAAAGAAGTGACCTTCGGCCGATTCCGAACGCACCGCCAGACGGAACACGACCCACAGGACGCCTCACCGGGGCGGTCCGCCGCTCCTCAGTGGATTGCGGTTTTCCGGAGACGGGCCAGGAGAAACAGCACCGCCCCGGCGAACACGAGCAACACCGCTGCGCCGATCAGCCGGTCGACGG
>DATMTC010000504.1:0-3652 GCA_035565115.1 Microbacteriaceae bacterium
TCGAGCTGCGCTTCTGGGAGCGCGTATGTGCCTTCGAATTCGATGGGGTTCGAGGTTGCGATGACGTGGAACGGTGCAGGGAGGGCGAACGACTGGCCCTCCACCGTGACCTGTCCCTCCGCCATCGCCTCGAGCAAAGCCGATTGCGTCTTCGGTGCCGTTCGGTTGATCTCGTCCGCGAGAAACAGTCCGGTGAAGATCGGGCCGGCCCTGAACACGAACTCGCCTGAGTTCGGGGCATACACGTACGAGCCGGTGATGTCCGCCGGAAGCAGGTCAGGTGTGCACTGGAGCCTGCGGAAGTCCAGCCCGATGGCCGAAGCGATGCTCCTCGCCGCCAGCGTCTTGCCAAGGCCAGGAACGTCTTCGAACAGCACGTGGCCGCCGGCTAGAATTGTGGCAAGTGCCAGCTCGAGCGCATCCGACATTCCGACGACCACACTGCTAACGCGTTCGAGAATTGCAACGCTGAGACGGGAGATCTCCTGGATCGTGGGCTGCGCTTGGTCGGGAGAATTCTGCTCTGTCACGGTATGTGCTTTCTGGTCGGGATGCTGCTGGGTTCGGCAAGCGCGGACAGCGCGTCTAGGCATTGTTCGACATCGGCGAATGTCGGTTGACGCACGGGATTGGATCGCAACGTTCGATACGCCCGGCTGCCGATGAGCCGCTCGATGGACCCTCGATCTGCCGGTTCATCGAGGTCGAGCTGCCGAGTATCGCCCATCGCCTGAAGACGCTGGGCTGCCAGTTTTCTGATCCGCCGAACCGCCTCGGGGCGCACGCGTCGCTTGCGTGTGCGAAGCGACCACGACAGCCGGTTGACGTCGTTGCGGTTGCCGTCGTCTTGTCGGCGAGACTCGAGCGGCCACACACTTGGCGGGCGCTCCGGGAGCGCGCTCCAGATCAGTCCAACGGCCAGAACGGCCGCCGCGATGACCGCAGCATGCCAGCCGTCAACGCCGACGTACCAGGAGACGGCGCCTGCAAGCACCGCAAGCACGATCAGCCAGGCCAGCCGCGCGCGCCATGGCGTGCCAGACGATTCCCGGAATGTCATGGTCGCCTCACCGACTCCCAGGAGGCGGCAAGCGATTCAAGGGATTGCCGCACGCGGTCGACGTCTGCGTTGGTGGCCGGGTGATCGCCGAATCGCACCTGCAAGTAGCAGTGCAACAGCACGTCGACTGCGTCGATGTCTGCCGGAACGCGTGCAAGGATGCGGCGGGTGAACTCGGTGGGAGTTTCCGCGAGTCGCCTTCTCACCCCGGCCTCTTCCGCAGCATCCTGCAGCCCGAGCCACGCTTTGACGATTGCGTCGTGTGGCTCACGTTCGCTTGCCAGATCGTCGATTGCCTGGCGCAGCCCGCGGCGCACGACAGGTGTGCTCGGCTCGGCCGCCTCCTGCTCTGCGACAGCCTCCTCGGCCGCAGACACCTCTGGTGCTTGAATGGCCTCTGCCGTGCGCGGCTGCCTCCGAAGCAGCCAGCGAACCACGAGCAGCACCGCGACGAGTACGGCGATTCCAGCGATGATCCACACGATCGGCCAAAGATCGATCGTGGTGGAAATATGATGGCCGGCCTGCGGAGGCGGCGTTGCACGATCGGTGCGCAGATTCGTGGGAAACACCGGCATGTTCGTCGGCGGGCTGAAGTCGGGGACCCAGCGCAGGCCAGTGAACGTGGCAGAGCCCTGCGCTCCTGCTCCGATGAGCACCAGGAGGCCGAGACCGACGCAGGTGAGCAGCACGACACCGTTGCGTTTCATGCTCAGCTTCATGCTCAGCTTCATACCCCGGTCCTCGTACCCCGGTCGTCATACCGGGCTCCGGCGGCGATGCTCACCGGATCACCGTATCAACAGACGCAGAACTCGTTGCCTTCCGGGTCGTGCATCACGATCCACTCTCCGTCTTCCGGATCGTTGAACTCGAGCTGCACGGACGCACCCAACTCCACGAGGTCAGCCGCTGTGGAGCGCAGCACGGTCCAGTCCTTTCTGTTGACAAACTCGGTCGCTGATTGCCCGTTCGCCGCTTGCAGTTTCGCTGAATCGCGGGCACCACTTTCGATGTCAATGTGCAGGCGGTTCTTCGCGGTCTTCGGCTCGGGCACGCGCTGGAAAAAGATGCGTGGGCGACTGCCAGAATCATCGACGATCGCGTAACCGTCGTTCCACTTCTCCTCTGGAACACCCCAGGCGGTGAGCGCCGCCTCCCAGCTGTCGAATCCTTCGGGAGCGGGCTCCTCGATATAGCCGAGCGCGTGCGCCCAGAACGCTCCGAGCGCCTGCGGATTCGCAGCATCCATCGTGAGTTGAAACTGCTGGCCTGTCATTCGGTATCCCTTCGCCGTGTCTGACCTCAGGCGTGCCCGGCCTTTTCCATCTGCCTGAGATCTCGTTTGAGGTCGCCGAGCTCATCGCGCAGCCGCGCCGCGAGCTCGAACTTCAATTCGCCCGCCGCCGTGAGCATCTGTTCGTTGAGGTCGGCGATCAGCGCTTCCAGTTCGTTCGCCCCGGACGCCGCAATTCCCACATGTCGCAGATTCGGCGTAGGCGCCTTCTTCTTGGTGTCCCTGCCGGCGAGCATCTTCGCGGTGTCTGCGCCTTCGCGAGCCAACACGTCGGTAATGTCCGCGATCCGCTTGCGCAAAGGCGTCGGATCGATGCCGTTGACCGTGTTGTACTCCACCTGCTTCTCACGCCGACGGTTTGTTTCGTCGATCGCCTGCTTCATCGAGTCTGTGACGACATCGGCATACATGATCACCTGGCCAGACACGTTGCGCGCTGCGCGACCGATGGTCTGAATCAGCGAGGTCGACGAACGCAGGAAGCCTTCTTTGTCAGCATCGAGAATGGCGACGAGCGATACCTCAGGAAGGTCGAGTCCTTCGCGGAGCAGGTTGATGCCGACCAGAACGTCGTAGACACCCTGCCGCAGCTCCGTCAGCAGTTCGACCCGGCGCAGGGTGTCGACATCCGAGTGCAAATAGCGCACACGCACGCCTGCCTCTGCCAAGAAGTCGGTCAGTTCCTCCGCCATCTTTTTCGTCAGTGTTGTCACAAGCACGCGTTCGTTGCGTTCCGAGCGCAGACGAATCTCTTCGAGCAGGTCGTCGATCTGACCCTTCGTCGGCTTCAGAACGACCTCGGGGTCGATGAGGCCTGTCGGGCGGATGATCTGCTCGACGATGCCAGCACCAAGCCCCATTTCGTATCTGCCAGGCGTTGCGGAGAGATACACCGTCTGCCCAACCCGTTCTGTGAACTCATTCCACTTCAGCGGTCGGTTGTCCAGCGCGCTCGGCAGGCGGAAGCCGTGCTCGACGAGGGTGCGTTTGCGCGACGCGTCTCCCTCGTACATCGCCCCGATCTGCGGGACCGTCACGTGCGACTCGTCGATCACGACCAGGTAATCGTCTGGAAAGTAGTCGAGAAGGCAGTGTGGCGCCTCGCCAGGGGCTCGGCCATCGATATGCCGCGAGTAGTTCTCGATCCCTGAGCAGAACCCGATCTGCTCCATCATCTCCAGGTCGAACGTCGTGCGCATGCGCAGTCGCTGTGCCTCGAGCAGCTTGCCCTGTCGTTCGAGTTCGGCCAGCCGCTCTTCCAGTTCGATCTTGATGGTCCCGATCGCGCGCTGCAT
>DATMTC010000505.1:0-4333 GCA_035565115.1 Microbacteriaceae bacterium
TGAACACGACCTCACGCACCGGTTCTGGTCGCTCCCCCATCGACGTGCAGAATCTGCCCGGTGATGAAGTCGGCTTGGTCTGACACCAGGAAGCCGAGCATATTGGCGAGATCCACCGGTTCTGACGGGCGCTTGATGGTCTGGAGCGCAGACATCCGGGCGAAGATCTCGTCGGCGCTTGGACCATCGGCACGATCCCGCCCAAGGAAGCCCTCGGTTGCGACGACGCTCGGCGCTATGGCATTGACGGTGATGCCGTACTCGCCGAGGTTGTTGGCCAGGGCACGGGTGAGCGCGTGGACGCTGCCCTTGCTTGTCATGTAGGCCAGATCGCGCACCTGCGTGAGCGTGTTGCCCGATCCGGTGTTCACGATGCGACCCCAGCCCGCCGCCTTCATGCCTGGGGCGAAGCCTTGCGCAAGCAGCAGCATCGCTTCGACGTTGACCGCCTGCACCCGCCTCCACGTCTCGAGTGTGACGACATCGAGATCGCCGGTTGGGAAAATCCCTGCGTTGTTGACCAGGATGTCGCAGCGACCGAACTCGTCGAGGACGGCGCGGACGGCATCCGCGATCTGCTCGGCGCTGCCGAGGTCACACACGATCGCGCGCTTGACGCCGGTGCCACCGAGGCCGACGAGACTGTCGGATGCGTCGTTGACGTCGATCACGACCACGTTCGCACCGTCATCGGCAAGGCGCCGAGCGTACGCGTGACCGATGCCGCGGGCGCCACCCGTGACGACGGCGGTCTTCTTCTCGAGCCCGGTCACAGCGAGAACTTCAGGCCGAGCTGTTGTGCGACGCCGAAGTAGTCCTCGAGATGCCAGGACTGCACGACGCGATCTTTCTCCACGCGGTGCATGTCGCTCGAGCGAAATGTGATCTCGCGACCGGTGGCAGGAACGCCGAGCAGCTCGCCAGTGTGCGTGGCTCGCGTCGTCCCGAGCACGGCAACCATGTCGCCGTCGACGATCATCTTGTCGATGGTGACGGTGATGTCTGAGAAGGCGTTGCGCAGGCCAGTGATGCTCGCCTTCCATCCGTCCGGGCCGGGGACGCGGAGCGCTGGGATTGCCTCCCAGTCCGCCGAGAGCGAGGTGTCGAGCACGCTGAGGTCGCCGGTAGCCAGCGCGTCGTAGAAGCCGCGCACGGCGTTGGTGGCAGCTGGATTGTCGATGGGCATGAATGTCTCCTGAATCTCGCAATGAGAACGCACGTCATGTGAGCATCCTCGAATGACAAAGTAAACTCTACCGTACCGTTTACATCTCAGTCAAACGGTACGATAGCGTTTAGTTCTGACTGCCACCGCAACTCATCCAGGAAAGCTGGCACTATGGCCCGGCGTGGCGCTGCTCTTCGCGAGCACATCCTCGACAGCGCAAAAGTCGCATTCTTGGAGACCGGATTCGAGCGCAGCTCGATGGATGCCATCGCCGCGCGTGCCGAAACCTCGAAGCGATCGCTTTACGCATACTTCCCGACCAAGGACGCTCTGTTCCTCGCCGTCATCGAGCACATGCGCGAGCTGTTCGATGAGCGCACTCACGACCCTGCACACTACGGAGCGGACCCGGTGGAAGCGATGGTGCGTTATTGCCTGCGCCTCACCCAACTGCTGCGGTGGACATCCGTCGTGCAGACGCTCCGCCTGGCGATCGCCGAGGCCGACCGGCTACCGCAGATCGCCAGCGGCCTCTACGACGTGCTCCTCGGAAACACGGCTAAAACGCTCACCGCCCACATTGCTGCCAACTTTCCGCTCTCGCCGGCAGCGTGCAGACAGGTGGCGGAGCAACTTGTCGCCTTGACCGTGCATCCGCTCATGCCGCGGGTGCTCACGGGTGTTGAGCCGACCGTGGATGACCTTCCAGCCGAGGGAGCCGCCGCGAAAAGAGGCGAGCTTGCTCGCATCCGCGAGGCGGCACGGATGCTGCTGCGCGAGGCCGAGCGCGGCGGCGCGGCGGAGTAAACGGGTCGCCAGGTCTCGATACACGGCTCGCTGCTACTCGACCACCGAGACGGCGAGACGGCGAGACGGCGGGGTGGGCACTAGTCGAGCAGCGGGTCAATGGGACTCACGGGAGACATGGGAACCACTCGAGCCGACCAGGAAGTCCAGGTCGGCGCCGGTGTCCGCCTGCTCGACATGATCGATGTAGAGGCGCTGCCAGCCGCGGTCGGCGTGCGCGAAGGCATCCGTCTCGGTGCGAGCGGCACTGCGCCTGCCCAGTTCGTTCGCGTCGACCTCGAGTTCGAGGCTGCGACCCGGCACGTCGAGCGAAATGATGTCGCCGTTCTCGACCAGGGCAAGCGTCCCGCCCGCTGCTGCCTCAGGAGCCACGTGCAGCACGACCGTGCCATATGCCGTTCCAGACATACGTCCGTCGCAGACGCGAACCATGTCGCGAACGCCTTGCTTGAGCAGCTTCGGCGGCAACGGCATGTTCGCCACCTCAGGCATCCCGGGGTAGCCGCGCGGACCGCATCCGCGCAGCACGAGAACGGAGTCGGCGTCCACGTCGAGGTCTGGGTCGTCGATCCTGGCGTGAAAGTCCTCGATCGAGTCGAAAACAACAGCCCTGCCCCGGTGCACAAGCAGTTCAGGGGTCGCGGCCGCCGGCTTGATGATCGCTCCACGCGTCGCCAGATTTCCACGCAGCACAGCGATGCCAGCATCGTCTTGGAGCGGGTCCTCCCTCAGCGAGATGACATCGCGATCCCAGATCGGATGGTCGCCGAGGAACTCGGCAAGCGGCCGGCCCATGACGGTCATCGCGGTCGGGTCGAGCAGGTCGCGCACCTGATCGAGCACGGCGAGGAAGCCGCCTGAGCGGAACAGGTCCTCCATCAGATATTCGCCAGCCGGCTGCAGATTCACCAGCAGTGGAACGTCTTTGCCGATGCGATCGAAATCGTCGAGCGTCAGGTCGATGCCGAGGCGTCCCGCGAGCGCAAGCAGGTGCACGACGGCGTTTGTCGATCCGCCGATCGCCGCGAGCGCGACGATCGCATTCTCGAAAGACTCCTTGCTGATCACCGTCGAGATGCGGCGATCGTTCTTGACCATTTCCACTGCCAGGCGACCGGATGCGTGCGCGGCCTCGAGCAGGCGGCTGTCGGCAGCAGGCGTGCCTGCGAGGCCAGGAATGGTCATGCCGAGCGCCTCGGCGAGCAGGCTCATGGTCGAAGCCGTCCCCATCGTGTTGCAATGACCCTTGCTGCGGATCATAGACGTCTCGGTGCGCTCGAATTCCGCTTCGGTGAGCGTGCCAGCGCGCACCTCCTCGCTCAGCTGCCAGACGCCGGTTCCGCAGCCCATCAGCTTGCCGCGGAATCGCCCGTTGAGCATCGGTCCGCCCGGGATGACGACGGCGGGCAGGTCGACGGATGCCGCGCCCATCAGCAGCGCCGGAATCGTCTTGTCGCATCCGCCGAGCAGCACGACCCCGTCGACCGGGTTCGCGCGCAACAGTTCCTCGACCGCCATCGCGGCCATGTTGCGCCACAGCATCGCCGTCGGCCGCACGAGTGTCTCGCCGAGCGACACCACAGGCATGTTCACCGGGATGCCGCCCGCCTCGTACACGCCACGCTTCACGTATTCTGCAACCTCGTCAAAATGCATGTTGCATGGTGTGAGGTCGCTCGCTGTGTTGGCGATCGCGATCTGTGGCCGGCCGTCGAACGCATGGTCTGGCAGACCCCGCCGCATCCAGGCGCGGTGGATGTACGGGTCTCGACCTTCGCCTGCGTACCAATCCTGGCTGCGTACGGTCATGGTGTGCTCCCTTGCTTAACGACCCGTGCTTAACGACCCGTGCTTAGCGGCCCGTGCTCTACGGAATGAGTATGCCGCGCCCGACGGCGCCGGACGTCAGACTCCGGTATGCGGCCTCGATGTCGGCCAGCGGCATCCGCTCGCCGATCAGACGGTCCAACGGCAGTTCGCCCGCGAGATACAGGGCGAAGATGCGGGGAAGGTCGACGGTCGGATTGCTCGAACCGTAGAGCGAGCCGACAACCCGCTTCTGCCGTTGAACCAGTTGGTTCAGCGGCACAGTGAAGCCGCTGTCTGCCGCGCCCAGGCCGAGCGCGATCAGCGTTCCGCCCGCCGACACGGCCGCCAGTGCCTGCTCGAGGGTGGCCTGACGGCCGATCGCTTCGATCGCCCATGGCACTCCGCGGCCTGCTGTGAGCTCGAGAACCTGTTCGACCACATCGCCTTCGCGCGCATTGATGGTGTGGCTTGCGCCCAGCTCGCGCGCGAGCTCGAGCTTGGCATTATCCACGTCGACGACAATCAGCGGATGCGCGCCGGTCAGCGCTG
>DATMTC010000506.1:0-2555 GCA_035565115.1 Microbacteriaceae bacterium
TCCACGCGACCGAAATCGCGCCGAACGGCGAGTTGTGACGGGCCGCCGCGCTGGTCAGGTCGCCTCCGGGTTGCGGCTTGATCAGCACGCGTCGGTAGCCGGCGGCCAGTGGCTGCAGCCCGGCGACTGTTCCGTGCAGCCAATCTGCAACCGCTCCGTATGCGTAGTGGTTGAACGATGTCATCTCGCCCGGATTGATCGTTCCGTCTGGCAGCATCGAATCCCATCGCTCCCAGATCGTGGTCGCCCCCATCTCAACCGAGTACAGCCACGACGGGCACTCGGTCTCCAGAAGCATCCGATAGGCGTCTTCAGGATGCCCTGCCCTGCAGAGTGCATCGAGAATCAGCGGGGTTCCGACAAAGCCCGTGCTGACCCTGTATCGTGCTTCGCGCACGAGTTCCACGAGCCTGTCCGACGCGCCCCGATATGCGTCTGGGTCGCGGATCAGGTCCCAGCACAGTGCAAGCGCGTACACGGTCTGACAGTCACTGCGCACGCGTCCAGACGTTGAGACGAAGTGCTCATTGAACGCGTCGACGATTTCCTCGGCAAGCGCCGCGTACTTCTGGGCATCCGAGGCAAAGCCGAGCACATCGGCGGCATCCGCCAACAGCCGGGCAGAACGTGCATAGTGCGCTGTCGCCACGACAGCCGGATCGGCTTGCGCCTTGCCTGGATCATCCGCCGGAGCGGTCGGATCGAGCCAGTCGCCGAACTGAAAACCCTCGTCCCACAGGTGGTTGGATGACGCGACGCTCGCGACCTTGTCCACCCACGCTCGCATCGATGCATATTGCCTCGCCAACATGCCTGCATCGGCATACGATCGATACAGCACCGTGGGGACGACTGTCGCGGCGTCGCCCCATGCCGCGGCGACCGGATCGGGCGCGCGCAGAACGTCCGGGATGACAAACGGCACGGCGCCGTCCGGTTTCTGCTCGGCGCTGAGGTCTTCGAGCCAACCAGACAGGAACCCGGCCGTGTCGTACAGGTATGCGGCCGTCGGAGAGAACACCTGGATGTCGCCCGTCCAGCCGAGCCGCTCGTCACGCTGCGGGCAGTCCGTTGGCACACTCAGGAAGTTGCCCCGCATGCTCCACGCCACATTCTCGTGCAGTCGGTTGACCCGCGGATCGGAGCACTCGAACCATCCGACGCGCCCGAGATCCGTGCCGAGCACAAGCGCTTCCACATCGACGACGTCGAGGTCGTCGATTCCGGAGATCTCGGCATAGCGAAACCCGTTGAAGGTGAAGGTCGGCACCAACTCCTCGACCGGCGCCCCGCTCAGGATGTACCTGCTCGTCGCCTTCGCGCTGCGCAGCGGTCGCACTCCGAGTTCGCCATGCTCGAGCACCTCCGCGTGTCGAACGACAACCTCGGAACCTGCGCGTCCGTCGCGAACGATCACCCGCACCCAGCCCACCACGTTCTGACCGAAATCGACGATCATCGCGCCGCTCGGTGACGTGTGCAGCGTGCTGGCAGGCATGCGCTCTGTGATCCGCACCGGGGGCGCGGTCGGGGCCACCAGCCGCTCACTGGGCGCGCCAAGCACGTCGACCGGCTCATCACCGGACTCGTCACCGGCGCTGCCACCTGGCTCATCGAGGCCGACGGCGTCTGAGATCCTGAGGTCTCGGCCCTGGCCGTCGTAGAAGTCATCGAACAGGATGCTGCTGGGCCGCGCTCGCCAGGATTCGTCAGTTCGAACGGTCTGGGCGCTGCCATCCGCAAACCGCAGTTCGAGTTGCGCCAGGAGCGCCAGCCGGTCACCGTAGCTTGACCGGTTGCCAGGCCAGACCAACTGCCCGCGATACCAGCCGTTGCCCAGCAGCGCGGACAGCGAATTCTGCCCGTCGCGGACCAGCTCGGTCACGTCGTATACCTGATACGGCATACGATGCTCGTATGCACTCCAGCCGGGCGTCAGCACGTCGCTGGTGACCGGATGCCCGTTGATTGCGAAGTCGTAAAGCCCGTGCGCGGTCACATAGAGGCGCGCCGCGACAACCGCGGACGAGTTGTCGGTGCGAAACGTGCCATGTACAAGCGGCGCACCGTCATCCATGCCCCCGAGCATGCTGGGAGAGACGAACTCCGCCACCCAGTCGGCAGCTTCGAGCAGGCCGACCTCGAACGTGACGGGTTCGCTGTACGCCGTCCAGTTCGCACCGGATGCCGCACGAACGCGCACGATAGCACTCGAGCGCGACGGCAGCGGCGCGAATGGCCACGGCACGAACACCTGTTCAGCAGAGTGCACTGTCGCGTGCTCCACCCGGTCGTCGCGGACCAGCTCGACCTCGTACCTGTCGAACGCCCAGTCGGTGTCGCGCGACTCGACCTTCCACGACAAGCGCGGCGAGCCTGTGCCGATTCCGAGCGTTGGCGCGCCGTATTCGATGCGCAGGTCGCGCAACGCCGCGCCGGTGCTGTCTGCGCGTGTCTGGGTGGCCAGTGGACCGCCGGAGATCAGTGGCGCCACCAGGCCGGATTCGGCAGCATACGGAACAGGCGCCTCTGTCATGATTCCTCTGTACTGATTT
>DATMTC010000507.1:0-10190 GCA_035565115.1 Microbacteriaceae bacterium
CGCGGAAACGCCAACTAAGCTTGAAGACGTGAATAAGGCCGACCTGAGCAAGCAGCCGTCGCAGGTCGCGGCGATGTTTGATGAGGTCGCGGCCCATTACGACCGAACGAATTCGGTGCTATCGATGGGCAATGCGACGCTCTGGCGCATCGCAACCACCCGTGCCGTGCGACCGGTGGCAGGCGAACGCATCCTGGACGTCGCGGCAGGCACAGGAACCTCGAGCGTTGCGCTTGCGAAAAGTGGTGCTCGCGTGGTCGCCGCCGACTTTTCCCCGGGCATGATCGAGGTCGGGCGCGCACGTCATCCTGACCACCCGTTCGTCGAGTTCGTGCAGGCGGATGCGATGGCGCTCCCGTTTGACGACGCCAGCTTCGATGCCGTCACAATCTCATTCGGGTTGCGCAACGTAACAGATCCTCGGGTGGCGCTCGCCGAGTTCTTCCGGGTGACGAAGCCGGGCGGACGCGTCGTGATCTGCGAGTTCTCGCATCCACCAGCCGCACTCATTCGCAGCGGCTATTTCGGCTACCTCAAGCTCGGGATGCCTCTGCTTGCCAAGCTCGCTTCGTCGAACCCTGACGCATACGAATACCTGATGGATTCGATCAAGGACTGGCCGACGCAGGCCGTGCTCAGCCAATGGCTGCGGGCGGCCGGCTATCAGAAGGTCGCATACAAAAACCTCTCGGCGGGAATCGTTGCGCTGCACCGCGGCGTCAAGCCGCGATCCGAGGCGAGAACACCAAGCGGGCCGGAGGGAACCTAGTGGCGGCATCGATTCCGTTGGCCAGGCGCGGAAAGTCCATGACCAGCCAGCTCGGGCTGACCGAGCGGATCTTCGCGTCTGGCGAAGACAGGGCATTCGCCGCTGCCGTCGAAGACGGGCTCGATATCGTCGAAGCCGGTTTGCACACCGAGATGCGTTTTGCAGACCAGCTTGCCGATGTGACAGCGCGGTATCTGCTGAAAGCGGGGGGCAAGCGGGTTCGCCCGATGCTCACGCTTCTTGCGGCGCAGCTTGGGGACGGGAACACGCCTGAGGTGATCACAGCTGCTGAAGCTGTGGAGATCACGCACCTTGCTTCGCTGTACCACGATGACGTGATGGACGAAGCGCAGATGCGTCGAGGCGTGCCCAGCGCCCAGTTCGTCTGGGGAAACTCGGTCGCGGTGCTCACCGGCGATCTTTTGTTCGCGCGCGCGAGCAAGCTCGTTGCCGGGCTCGGCGAGCGAGCCATCCGTTTGCAGGCAGACACGTTCGAGCGTCTGTGCCTCGGCCAGCTGCACGAGACGATCGGGCCGGACGACGACGAAGACCCGATTGCGCACTACATTCAAGTGCTCGCGGACAAGACAGGCTCGCTGATCTCCGTCGCAGCCCAGATGGGTGTTGTCTTCTCGAACGCTGCCGCCGAATACGAGCAGCCCGTCGTGACCTTCGGTGAGAAGATCGGCGTGGCCTTCCAGCTGATCGACGACGTGATCGACCTGTCATCGACAGCGGATGCGACGGGCAAGGTGCCGGGAACAGACCTGCGCGCGGGTGTCGCGACGCTGCCGCTGCTCAAGTTGCGCAGGCTTGCGAAGACCGACGCGGCATCCGCTGCTCTGCTCGAACGGCTAGAGACCGAGGTGATCGGCGCTCCGGATGATGTGGATGTTTCAGGGGCTGTCGCTGCCCTGCGTGCACACGACGTGACGCGCGAGACCCTGGATGAGGCACACAGCTGGGCGCGAGAAGCTGTCTCAGCGCTTGAGCCGTTGCCTGCTGGGCCCGTGAAGAAGGCGCTCACCCGATTCGCGGAGACGATCGTCGAACGTTCGAGCTAACTCCCGTGCTTCGACGTGGCTCAGCACAAGCGCTCAGGGACCGTCGGTCGCTGAGCTGAGTCGAAGCGCCATCAACGAAAGGACTCCATGACCAGGCTCAGACTGGCCATTATCGGTGCCGGGCCGGCCGGCATCTATGCCGCGGATATTCTGCTGAAGGCCGAGCGCAACTTCGACGTGTCGATCGATCTGTTCGAGCAGCTGCCTGCGCCGTACGGACTCGTGCGCTACGGCGTCGCACCGGATCATCCCCGCATCAAGGGGATCATCACCGCGTTGCGTGAAGTGCTCGACCGCGGCGACATTCGCATCTTCGGAAACGTTCGGTACGGCCAAGACATCACGCTCGACGATCTGAAGAAGCACTACAACGCTGTGATCTTCGCGACAGGGGCCGTGCACGACGCGTCGCTCGACCTTCCAGGCATCGACCTCGAGGGCTCGTACGGCGCTGCCGACTTCGTGAGCTGGTTCGATGGGCATCCCGATGTGCCACGCACCTGGCCGCTTGATGCGAAGTCTGTCGCCGTGATCGGAAACGGCAACGTTGCGCTCGACGTGTCGCGGATGCTCGCGAAGCATGCCGAAGACCTGCTGCCGACCGAGGTTCCGCCGAACGTGTACGAGATTCTGAAGGCGTCGCCGGTGACGGATGTGCACGTGTTTGGACGCAGGGGACCGACCTCGGTGAAGTTCACGCCGCTGGAGTTGCGTGAGCTCGGCGAGCTGCGTGATGTTGACATGATCGTCTACGACGAGGACTTCGACTACGACGATGCTGCACGCGCCGCCGTGACGAGCAACAAGCAGGTGATGGTCATCGATCGGGTGCTGCAGCAGTGGAGGCAGCGTGAGGTTGGGTCGGCGTCGCGGCGTCTGCACCTGCATTTCTATGCCAAGCCGATCGAGATCGCCGGCGACGAGAGCGGCCGCGTTGCGAGCATCCGCTATGAACGCACGAAGCCGGATGGCCAGGGTGGCGTACTCGGAACGGGTGAGATACGTGAGACGCCGATTCAGGCGCTGTATCGTGCCGTCGGCTATTTCGGGTCGCCGCTGCCAGGCATCCCGTTCGATAAGAAGCACGGCATAATTCCGAACCGTGAGGGCCAGGTCTGGCACAAGGCAGACAACGAGCAGGTCTATGGCGTGTATGCGACGGGCTGGATCAAGCGTGGCCCCGTTGGGCTGATCGGTCACACCAAGTCGGATGCGATGGAGACCGTTGCGCACGTGATCAACGATCAGGGCAACTGGTGGTCGCCGACTGATCCTTCCGAGGAGTCGATTGTTGCGCTGCTGAACGAGCGCGGTGTCGAGTACACGGATCTTGACGGTTGGCACAACCTCGACCAGCACGAGCTTGCATTGGGGCAGGCTGAGGGTCGCACACGCATCAAGGTCGTGCCGCGTGACGAGATGGTGCGCATTTCGAACCGTGATGCCAATCGCTGACGGTCACTTCTGCGCCAGTTCTCGGCTATCGCGCCACATTTGCTGGCGCAATAGCAGGCAAGTGGCGCTGTAGACCATTAGACCGGCCGCGGCCGTCTCGAAGGGTAGCTGCTCGCGAAGCGAGCCGCGCCGGTGGTCGAGTAGCTGCTCGCGAAGCGAGCCGCGCCGGTGGTCGAGTAGCTGCTCGCGAAGCGAGCCGCGTATCGAGACCTCGCAAGACGATCTGCGGTACGTAACCAGCGCTGTCCCCCGAAAAGGCCGCGTGATCGGGCGCTTAATACCCGAACTGGGGGCGTAGTTCCACGTCGAATGCCTTCGGCAACGGATAAAAATAGATCAGCGCGAGGCCCGACCGCTTCGTCGCAGTGGCATTTGCCACGATCAGGGGAGTTTTTTGCACAGGGGGATCAGATGAGCGTACAAACGCGCCCAAAAACACGCAGGCGCGGCATGGTCCGCGCCATTCTCGCCGGGGGACTCGTTCTCGGGGTCGGTGCCGCGATCACACTCGCGAGTTGGAACGACTCCGAATTCGCAACAGGAACATTCGCGGCCGGATCATTCAACATCCAAGGCACCAGCGGAGATCCAGCGGCCACTCCAACCTGGGCCGACCACGCGACGAGCGGAACAGCGCAGTCCCTCACGTTCAAGGTGAACGCTGACACTCTGTCGCCAGGACAGACCGTCTACGCACCCTTTTCGCTGCGCGTCGACTCGGCAAAGCAAAGCTACGACGCGACGGTTGTGCCAAACGCTATGAACCCGGTGACGCTCAGCGGTGACCTGGCAACATTTCTGACGGCTGCCACGTACGTGTCGGCCTACAGCGATTGCGTTGCTGGAACGCCGGGAACTACAAAGCTGACGAGCCTCACTCTTGCTAAGGACGGCCCGTCACAAACTCTGTGTCTCGCGGTCTCGTTGACTGACGGCGACGTCGCGGCACAGGGTAAAACTGGCACTGCGGTCTGGCAGTTCGACGCGACCTCCGTCGCGAATTAGCGAGGGGCCGATGTCACGCCATGTGCGGGCGCGGCGGATCGCGACGACGCCGCGGTTCACCCGTGCGCGAGCCATCCTGGCCGGCGGGCTCGTGCTCGGCGTCGGCGCAGCAGTGACGTACGCGTCATGGACGGACACCGAATACGCGACCGGTTCATTCAGCGCCAGTAGCTTCAACACTGAGTCGACGGTCGACGGGACCATCTGGGCCGACAACGCCGGGGCGCCCGGCGCTGCATTAACGCTAGCTGCGACCGGGCTGTCACCGAGTGTCGTGAAAGCAGCTCCGTTTGGGATTAGGGCGAAGGCCGGTTCGGTGGCAGGCAACCTTGTACTGCAAACGCCAACGACCACAGGTGCTTTGGGCTCTGCTCTCGAATACCGGGTCTATACGATGAGCGACGCCAACCATGTCGCCGGCTGCACGACGGATCTCGCCCCGATTGCAGCGGCGGGATGGATCGTGGGCTCAGCAGGATCGTGGAGCACAGTACCGACCCCGCCGCCGTCGAACTCGACAACAGTGGTGGCCGGATCGGCGAGCGCAGCCGGCACGCCGACTTGGTTCTGCTTTCAGGTACGAATCCCAGCCGGAGCCGACAACGCATTGCAGGGAGCGTCCGGCAATGCCAGCTGGCAGTTCACGGCGGCCTCGACCCCATGACGCACGCAATTCTCGAGCACGACATCGATGAACTCCCTGCATCGCCGGGCGAGCCGCGGCGCACCGTCGCATCCGTGATCCGCACGACTCTGCTGAATGTTGCCGCGGCAGGCGGCCTGGTGTGCATTGTTCTTGTTGTGCTTGCCGTGGTCTTCAACATCACGCTGATCATGTTCAAGACCGGTTCGATGTCGCCGACGATTCCCACCGGGTCGCTTGCTGTCGTCAAGGAGATCCCTGCACAGGATGCCCGAATCGGTGACGTAGTCACGGTCGACCGGCCGGGCGAGCTTCCGATCACTCACCGCGTGGTCAGTGCGCGACAGGCGTCCAATGGATTCACGCAACTTGTTCTGCGGGGTGACGCGAACCCGACGAACGATCCTCTTCCATACACCGTGAAGACAGTGCGCATCGTGCTCTGGAGCGCGCCTGGGCTCGCCTACCTCATCATTTGGTTCAGCAATCCGTTCGCCCTTGGTGGCATCACGCTTGGAGTCACGGCACTCGTCACGTGGGCGCTCTGGCCGCGCAACGATCTGGCTGGGCGGACGAATCGACGCGCACGGCATGCGGGATGATTGAGTTGCGAACGCCATGGCGTGCACGAACTGTGCCGATCGCAACCGGATTGGCGCTGCTGTTCGTTCTGTGTGGAGCATCCCCCGCGTTCGCGGATGATTCCCCGCCTCTGCAATTGACGACGGACCCGCCGGGTCTCGTTCATATCCTGACGCCGGGGGAGTCTGCCATCTGGAACGTCGGAGTCACAACCCGCGCTGCAACTGTCGACGCGCTCGTGGGGCAGTTGCGTGCATCCGGATCGCTGGCCGCGGCGTCGCCTTTGACGACGGTCGCGCTCGAGAGTTGCATCGCGCAATGGGGAGGGCGGGACTGCTCTCACGGTCGATTCGTTGTGCTCGCACCGACAACGCTCGCGAACCTTTCTGACTCTGCGTTTCCGCTGACGGATCTGCGACGATCGATTCCGCGTGGTGTCTACATTCAGGCACGGGTGAGCATGCCGGCCAACGTGCAAGCCGCCATGCAGGGCGCAGAGTTGAACCTGAAATTCACAGCCACGGCTAGCGGCGAAGACGGCAAGACTGGCCCGGGTCGTGCGGGTCACATGGCGAGTACAGGGTCGGATGTGTTCGGGTCCGCGCTTCTGGCCACACTGGCGGTAACGACGGGTGTCGGCGTTGCTGCAGCTGTGAGACGGCGGAGGCGCTCGCATGCCTAGACATCGGCATCGGATGCGGACTCCGCGGTTGCCGTTGGCCGTGATTGCAACTGCGTTGGCCAGCGTGCTGGTTGTGGGAATCGGGATGGGCTATCCGGGCGCACGGATCGAGTCGACGGATGCGAGTTGGACTGACGCGCAATATGCAACGGGATCGGCGTCGGCACTGACTGTCCCGCCTGTCACGATCACATCGTGCAGATTTCAGGGTGTCAGCGTTGTCCCGCTCGTCACAACGCCATACTTCGAGCTCACCTGGAAGTTCGCAACGGGCAGTGGATACGACTCGACGAACAATCTGATCGTAGTGAAGTCGGCTACAAGTGGGCTTGGCGGCGTGCTCGAGCCGATCGTCGGAGGCAACGGTTTACGCACGATAGGACCAGACGCGAGTGGTGCGTACATCACCGACATCGAGACGGGGCTGCTTGGTAACGTACTTGGCGGGCAATTCGATCTGGGAATAGTGGCCCAAGAGAACTTCTCGGGCACCATCTGGCAGTCGGTCCCTGCCAGGGTGGCGGCCCAAACAAACCTCGCCGGGCTTACGGGTAGCTGTAGCATCTCATAGTCTGGAAAGGTGCAAACTAAGCACCGCTGGCAACCGGACGTGCTCGGAGCACACTTCGAACAGCTGACGCTTCCGCTGGGCTCGGACAACGAGGGCGACGTCGTCGCGACGCTCGTGCGCTACGTGCCGCCGCCGCGCATCGAACTCACTCGCCCCGTGGCGTCCGGAACCAACGTGCTCTACGTGCACGGCTGGTCAGATTATTTCTTTCAACGCCAGCTCGCCGAGTTCTGGCATCGGGCTGGAGCACGGTTCTTCGCAATCGACCTGCGCAAGTACGGCCGCAGCCTGCGACCTGGGCAGACGCCCGGCTTCATCACGGATCTGGCGACGTACGACGAAGACATCGCCGCCGCGATGGACGCGATGGATGCCGCCAAGCGCCCGCTGATTCTGATGGGCCACTCGACAGGCGGGCTCACGCTCAGCCTCTGGGCTGCGCGGAACCCTGGCGCAGCATCCGCTCTGGTGCTCAACAGTCCGTGGCTTGAGTTTCAGGCGCGAGGTGCACGCAATGCCCTCGCGCCGCTGGTCGGCTTGCGTGCGCGCGTTGACCCGCTCGGGCGGATGCCGCAGCCCGACCTCGGCTTCTACGCCAGGTCGACGTCATCCAGCCTCGACGGCGCGTGGGATTACAATCTGGCGTGGCGACCGGAGCGTGGCTTCGCCGTGCACCCCGCCTGGCTTTCTGCGGTGCTTGCCGGACACGCGAGCGTGGCGGCCGGGCTTTCCATCGACGTTCCTGTGCTGACGATGCTGTCTGCCCGATCGACGATCCTGCCGTACTGGAAGCCAGAGATGATGCATTCAGACATCGTTCTGAAGGTCGACGACATTGCACGCGCTGCACTGAAGCTCGGCCCAACGGTGACCGTCGCGCGCATCGACGGTGCGTTGCACGACATCTTCCTGTCAGAGCCAGCCGTGCGGGCGGAGGCGTACACGCAGCTGACGCACTGGTTGCGCGGCTACGTATCGGCGGGGACAGGCGGTCGCCGGCTGCTAAGTGTGACTCTCTCAAAGGCTTGATCGGTTACGGTAACCTATGTCACACTGGACGATGTGTACATCGAGATCATCATCCTCAGCGTGCTGCGCCATGGGCCGATCCACGGCTACGAACTAAAGCAGCGCGTCCGCACGGTGACCTTGAACGAACTCAGCAACAATTCGCTGTACCCGACGCTTCGTCGGTTCGAACAGAGCGGAATTGCGACCAAGAGTGTTGAAATGCACGACGGCAGGCCGCCGCGAAATGTCTATGAAATCACCGCGCAGGGGCGCGGACGGTTCCGCGAGATGATCAGCACGCTGCCAGCGGAGTTGGCGAGTAATGACGAGGAGTTCCTGGTGCGCGTCGGCTTCTTCGCTGAAATCGCGACGGCTGATCGCATGGCGATTCTGCGTGCGCGGGATGCCGTCCTCGCACAACGGCTTGCAGGATTGCGTTCTGTGAATGCGATGCCATCGCGGACCGCCGGTCGACATTGGCGCGATGTGACCACTGCAAGGTATATCGCGACCATAGAGTCCGAGCGTGCATGGATCGGCGAACTCATGACGCAGGCGAACTGACATGGCTGGGGCGCCTGCGCCTACCCGGCCCGTGACATCCGCGATGCAATTGGGAACGTTCGTGCGGTTCGGCCTGCTCATCGGGCCGATGCTGAGCATGATCGACTCCAGCGTCGTGAACGTGGCCGTTCCCGACATTGCGCGTGAGTTCAGTGAACCACTCGATCACGTGCAGTGGGTTGTCAGCGGCTATCTGCTGGCGCTCGGTGTTGGGCTGGCTGCCACGTCGTATCTCGCCAAGCGCTTCGGCACGCTGCGCATCTATCTGCTGAGTATGTTCGTCTTCGTGGCGGTCTCGGCGGCGTGTGCTGCAGCACCGACCGTGGATGCGCTGATCGGTTTCCGCGCCGTGCAGGGCTTCGTTGGCGCGCCCTTGGTGCCGCTGGCCATGAGCATGCTGCTTGACAAGGGCAGCCGGGCCAAGTTCCCGATCGGCGCGGCACTCGTCCTGTTCCTCGCGCCGTCGCTCGGCCCAACGTTCGGTGGCCTGCTGATCGGCGCGGGCGGATGGCGCTGGATCTTTCTGGTGAACGTTCCGATTGGCATTTTCGGTCTGCTGATGCTGCTTCGCATTCCGAAGACGTTGGGGGCACAGGCGGACGCGACGACGCGTTTCGATCCGATCGGGTTCCTGCTGCTCGCGTCCGGTGTGACCTGCACGTTGTTCGGGGCGTCGCGGGGCACATCACACGGCTGGGGTGACGCCGATTCATACGGGCCGCTTGCCGCGGGGCTGGTGCTACTCGCCGTCTACACGGCTTGGGCGTGGCGGCGCGCGCATCCGGCGGTGAACCTGCGGATGGTGCGGAACGGCAACGCCGCGCTCGCTCTGCTCTTGCAGGCGGTGTGCTCGGTTGTCACCTTCGGAACGATCTTCCTGATCCCAGTCTTCACTCAGTCTGTGCAGAACTACACGGCCTTGGCGACCGGTCTCGCGCTCCTGCCGCAGGGCATCGTGATGGGACTCGGAACGGCATTGGGGCAGAAGCTCTCGGAGTGTGTGTCGTTGCGCCTGCTCGTCGTGTTCGGGTTCGCGGCTCTTGCGGCCTCGAGTGTCTTCCTCGTGTTGATCGCGCACGATACCCCGCTGTGGCTGACGGCGATCATGCTGTGCGGGCGCTCGATTGGCATCGGGTTTGTGACAACGCCGCTGCTCATGGCGATGCTCGCCCCGCTTGAGGACAACGAGTTGGCTGACGGCAATACGTTGTTCAACATCACGCAGCGCGTGGGCGGTTCGATCGGCGTCGGCATTCTCGGGTCGATGATCGTCGCCGGCGGCACGTTGACTGCGACGATCGACTCGTTCCACCTTGTGGGGTGGATCATGGTCGCGGTGGCGGCCGTCGCTGCAGTTACCGCCGTTGCACTGCGGCCTCATTCTCTTCCACGCCTTGGCGCGTGAGGTCGTTCGCGCGCGCGTGGACGTTCGGGCGCATCCGGTTGACGAGCAAGCACAGGATGCCGCCGAGAATGACACCGATCGGCCACGCGAAGGGCGCAACCGCCGCAAAAAACGGTGCAAACGTGAACGTCAATGTGATGATGCCCGCGATGATCAGTGCGATCACCGAGTTCAGGTTCGTTCCGCGGGTGAAGTAGTAGCGTCCGTCCGGCGCATCGCTGTAGAGGCTTGCCGCGTCGATCTGCGCTCTGCGAACAAGGTAGTAGTCGGCCAGAACGATTCCAAGCAGCGGTCCCATAAGGGCACCGACCCCACCGATGAACTGATTGACGACGACCGGATTCGAGTACAGATTCCACGGCGTCACCACGATGGCAAGAATCGCCGTGATCAGCCCGCCTCGTCTGAAGTTGATGTACTTCGGCGCGGCATTCGAAAT
>DATMTC010000508.1:0-5256 GCA_035565115.1 Microbacteriaceae bacterium
GCGGTAGCGCGCAGCGATGTGGCGGTCGGGCAGCCGTGCGTTGCCTGCGCCGAAGAGCCGTTCACGCAGAGTGTCTGAGCGTTCGCTCTGGTCTGGAAGGCGGCCGCGCTTGCGAAGCTCAGGCACGACGAGTTCGGCGAAGTCGCGTGCTGTGTCGAACGAGTGGTACTGGCGCAGGTTGATGCCGTCGAGGTCGTCTTCGTCTAGCCACCGTTCGATCTCGTCTGCGACGGTTTTTGCTGTGCCCGCGACCAGGAAGCGATCGTGTCGTGATCCAGACACGAAGTCGAGCGCCTTGCCAACGGTTTTATCGAGCGGCAGGAACGGCACCTTCTCTGGGGCGACATCCGCTCGGCGCAGTGCCTCTGCAACGGTGATGTCGCGTGGGAACGCGGTCAGATCGACCGGCAGGCTGCTGTGTGCGAGTATGCCGTCGAGGCTCGCGTGCGATTGATACAGTCGCAGCTTGTCCGCAGCTTCCTCCTCGGTGCGTCCGACGATCACGCCCGCCATTGCGATGAACTTGATGTCTTCGCGGCGGCGGCCGTGTCGCTCGGCCGCGTCGCGCATCCCATCGGCGTTGCGCCTGAATTCCTCTGTGGTGCGTCCGCCGGTGAAGACGACTTCGGCGTGTCGCCCGGCGAATTCGACGCCTGCGGGCGATCCGGTCGCCTGGAAGATGACCGGTGTGCGCTGCGGCGACGGATGCACGATGTGCGGTCCCGCGACGCGGTGACGCTCACCGACGTGGTTGATGTAGCGAACCTTCGACGGGTCGGTGAAGATCTTGTTCGTGCGATCGGCGACGACGGCGTCATCGTCCCATGAGCCTTCCCACAGCTTGTAGAGCACGTCGAGATATTCGTCTGCGTACTGGTAACGCAGATCGTGCGGAACTTCGCCGCCTAGGCCGAAGTTGCGGGCAGCGTTCGGCAGGTATGAGGTGACGACGTTCCAGCCGATGCGACCCTTGGTCAGGTGATCGAGTGTCGACATCCGCCGTGCGAACGCGAACGGCGGCTCATATGTCGTCGAGAA
This sequence comes from Microbacteriaceae bacterium, assembly GCA_035565115.1. Lineage (GTDB taxonomy): Bacteria > Actinomycetota > Actinomycetes > Actinomycetales > Microbacteriaceae > Rathayibacter_A. The sequence goes on from DATMTC010000508.1 coordinate 1,039, forward strand.
CGTCACGCCGAAGCCGAGCCGCTGCGTGACGGCCGCCATCGCCGGAATCACCAGCAGCGGATCGATGTTCGGACTCTGCAGTCCCTCGCGCAGTGCGGTCTCGGGCCCACCACGGAACACGTCGTATGTCCCGATCACATCGGCGAGGAAGATGCCGTCGAATCCGCCGTGCTCGAGAATCTGCGCCAGCTCTGTCCAGTAGTCGATGTCGGCGAATCGTTCTCTGTTGTTGCCTTCGAGCGGCCACAGCCCGTGCGTGATGTGACTCACGCAGGCCATTTCGAAGAGGTTGAGGAAAAGTTGCTTGGGCTCTGTCATGCCAGTGCGCCTTCTTTCGCTGGTGTTGCACTCCGTGCCGAGTTCGAGTCTGAGAACGCTCCGCGGTATGCGGATGCTGGATGCCGGTCGTTCAGGTGCGGGTAGCCGAACAGCTTCTCTCGCAGTGTGCCTGGAGCATATTCGCTCTGCGCGAGTCCTCGGGCGCGAAGAACCGGGAGCACCTTGTCTGCGAACTCCTCGAATGAACCGGGGATGACCCAGTTGATCACGTTGATGCCGTCCACTCCTGCCTCCTGCCACTCGACAAGCGCGTCGGCGATCTGGTCCGGTGTGCCGACGACCCTCGTCGAACGCGAGATGACGAGGGCGACATCGCGAATGGTTGGCTCACGATCGGTGATCGCCTTGCGCACCCACTCACTGAAGCCCTTCATGGTATCGGTCTGCACATCGCGCAGCGGCGTATCCGGGTCGTACGCACGGCCGTTGGGGTCGACGAGCGCACTGTGCGCCAAATAACCGTCGACACTCACGTACTTCTCGTACTCCTCGGCCTTCGCCTGCGCCTCCTCCTGGGTGTCGCCGATGACAAAGCTCAAACCCTGATAGAACGTGATGTCGTCGGGCAGACGACCGGCCTCGACGGCCAGGCGTCGAGTGTCTTCGATTTGTTCCTTCGCAACCTCGGGCGTCGGAGCGATGATGAAGGTGGCCTCCGCGTTTCGCGCAGCAAAACGGCGACCTGGACCGGAGGATCCGGCCTGGTACAGCACCGGGGTGCGTTGCGCGGACGGCGAAGGAAGGTGCGGCCCCTGGACTGTGTATCGCTCACCGACGTGATCGATGGTGTGGATCTTCGACGAGTCGGCGTAAACGCCGCGCTCGCGATCCTTCAGCAGTGCGCCGTCATCCCACGAGCCCTCCCACAGCTTGTATGCGACGTCGACATATTCCTCGGCCCACGCATACCGCTCGCTGTGGTCGACCAACCGTGGCAGCCCGAAGTTGCGCGCGCCGTTGTCCTGGGTGCCCGTCACAATGTTCCAGGCGACACGGCCGTTAGAGATATGGTCAAGCGTCGAGATCTGCCTGGCGAAGTTGAAGGGATGATTCTGAATCACGTTCGAGGTCAGCGCGAGGCCCAGGTGCTCGGTGTGTGTTGCGAGTGCAGCGACCAGGGTGATCGGGTCATGGCTGGGAATCTGCAGCCCCTCGCGGATGTACACGTCGAAGTCGGCATCAGCGTCGCCGTACACACCGCTGACATCGGCAAGGAAGATCGCATCGAATTTGGCCCGCTCAAGCAGTTTGGCAAGATCGATCCAGAGACCGATGTCTTCGAAGTCGACCTGGCCGGCATCGGGTCTGCGCCACTGACCGTGGTGGATGTGCGAGTTGGTGTGCATGACGAAGGCGTTGAATCGCAGTGGTCGTGACATCGGTGTTCCTGTTCTCAATTCGCGATGGTCGCGGCAAACGATGCCGGATCGAATTCGGGGATGGATGCGATCAGGTCGCGGGTGTATGGATGCTGCGGATGCCGGAAGATGTCGTGGGGGCTGCCGGATTCCACCACGACGCCGTCTTTCATCACGAGCACGCGGTCGCTCAGGTGGCTGATGACACCGAGATCGTGGGAGATGAAGAGGTAGCTCACTCCCGTCTCCTGTTGCAGTGCGACAAGAAGGTCGAGAATCTGCGCCTGAATGGTCACATCGAGCGCCGACACCGCCTCGTCGAGCACTATTATCGACGGTCGAGGTGCCAGCGCCCGCGCGATGGCAACGCGTTGCCGCTGGCCGCCTGACATGCGCAGCGGGAATCGATTGAGCACCTCGGTGGACAGACCAACCTGATCGAGCAGTTCGGCGACGCGGGCGCGACGGGCGGCCGCGGAAGCAAACCGCTCGCCCCTGACAGCGTCGAGCAGGATGCGCTCGACATTCCAGCGCGGGTCGAATGAGCTCAGCGGGTCCTGATTGACCACGGAGATGCGGCGGCGCATGGCGCGACGGCGCCTCTCGGGCAGTGTTGACCAGGGTTTGCCAAGCAGGCGCACCTCTCCACCGTCGAGCGGCTCGAGGCCGAGCGCCAAGCGCGCCGTCGTGCTCTTGCCCGAGCCTGACTCGCCGACGATCCCGAGCGTTTCCCCGGCCGCAAGCGTGAACGAGACATCGTCGACGGCGCGCGTGATCGCACCGTCGCGCGTGTGGAACCGTTTGATCAGACCGGTCGCCTCGAGAACGGTATCGCTACGCTTGACGGCCTGCGGCGCATCCGACTGCTGCGGAGTCGTCGCTGGACTCAGCGGCTTGCCTCTGGTCTGGGCACTCGGCACCGCCGCAATCAGCGCCTTCGTGTATTCGTGTTGCGGTGCGCCAAGCACGTCGGCGGAAGAACCCTGTTCAACGACATCACCGCCGCGCATCACGAGGATGTGGTCGGCGAGCTGGGCGACGACTGACAGGTCGTGGCTGATCAAAATGATCGACGCCCCGCGCAGTTTCATCTGCTCCAGTTGAACCAGCACCTGCGCTTGAACCGTCACATCGAGCGCGGTTGTCGGCTCGTCTGCGATCACGATGTCCGGGTCGAGCGCGATCGCCGAGGCGATGAGCGCGCGCTGCCGCAGTCCGCCTGAGAGCTGGTCGGGTCGCTGGCGCGCCCGGAGCGCAGGCAATGGCACGCCGACCCTGGAGAGCAGCTCGAGCACGCGCTGCTTTCTGGCTGCACGGTTGCCCCAGGCGTGCAGACGCAGTGCCTCGGTGATCTCCGCTCCGACCGATCGCAGCGGGTCGAGTGAGACAAGAGCATCCTGCAGCACGAATCCGATGTCTCGGCCGCGGATGCGACGCCATTGACGTGGTGTGAACGACCGCACGTCTTCGTGATGGATCTCGAGAACGTCGGCGTGCACGATGCCGTTTCTTCCGATCAGGCCGACAAGTGAACGTGCCGTGACGCTTTTGCCCGATCCTGATTCACCGACGATCGCGACGCATTGCCCTGGCAGCAGGTCGAATGACACCCCAGAGACCACTTCACGCGGTCGTCCGTCGATGAGAAAGCCTGCACGCAGGTTCTTCACCCGCAGTCGGGTGGCCGGCCAGTCGAGGTCATCAACCGAGCTCTGGTCCTGCTCTTGCGCGATGCTCATGAGCGTTCGCCTTTCTCCAGGGCCGCCTGCAGGTGCCTGCCGATAGTCGTCGCGGCAAGGGCCACGGCAACGATGGCCAGGCCGGGAATCACCAGAAGCCACCACGCCTGCGTGATGAACGGGCGACCGGCATCCAGCAGCGCTCCCCACTCCGACGAAGGCGGCGCGACCCCGAGCCCGAGGAACGAGAGGCTCGATGCCCACACGATGGACTGGCCGATAGACAGGGCGAACACGGCCACGAGCGGTCGCAACGCGTTCGGCAGGATGTGGGTGCGCACGATGCGCCACCGCGAGTCTCCGAGCGCGGTTGCAGCCTCAACGTATCCGGAGTTCTTTGCGGAGAGGATCTGGCCGCGGATCATCCTGGCGTATCCCGGCGCGGTTCCGAGACCCACCGCGAAGATCTCGGTCGTCGCAGACGGGCCGACGATCGCGATGAGGAGCAACGCGAGAAGCAGTGCAGGGAAGGCGAACATCACCTCGACGAAACGATCGACGATCACGGCGGCCGGCTTCACCGACAGGGCGGCAAGGGTGCCGAGCACGAGGGCGACGGCAATAGCGACCCCTGCAGCTCCGAGCCCGATCAGCAGTGACTCGCGCGTGCCGAAGACGATGCGGGTGTAGAGGTCGCGCCCTGACTCGTCGGTGCCGAACCAGTGCGCCCAGGATGGCCCGTGCAGCGCCGCACCGTAATCGAGCGCGGTCGGGGCGTGCGCGGTGAGCGCTTGCGGCACAATTGCGGCGACGGCCAGCAGCACGCCGAAGGCGATCGCGAC
>DATMTC010000509.1:0-5650 GCA_035565115.1 Microbacteriaceae bacterium
TGGCGCCGGTCGGCTCGATGCATGCGAACACCACACCGGCGAGTTCGGCGCCTCGTAACTCGGCGCGCCCTGCTTCAGCCCGCAATCGTCGCAAGGCGCTCCCGGTTGTGCAGCTGGCCATCCAGCACCGCATCGCCGTCGGAGTCACTGCCCTCGCGCTGATCGCTGGAATCTCGATCGCCCCGGCGCAGGCACCGGCGGCCGCCGCTTCGACCGCTGCTGCGTCTGCGCTTGGCGCATCCGAACAGCGCGGGCACGTGCACGCGTTCACCGTCGACTCGGACATCGTCGCGCCCGCGATCACCCGAGACGCGTTCAGCGCGACCGACGGCGTTCAGACCCTGGCCTCGAACGGCACGAACGAGGACTGGGCCAAGCTCGTGCTCATGTTCGGCGGGTGGCCGCAGACCGACGCGAACGTCACCGTGATGCTGCGCTGGATGCGGCAGGAGAACGGTCCGCCTGACTGGTGGAACCGTAACAATCCGCTGAACAACGGATACGGCTCAGGTGGTGGCGCCGGCCTCGGCAGCTACCCCGATCTCGTCACCGCCGCGCAGTACGCTGCCGCAAATCTGCACCGTGGCTATCCGGACATCGTCGCAGGTCTCGCTGCAGGCACATCGGCGGATGTCACGGCGCAAGCGATCTGGGCGTCACCGTGGGCATCCAGTCATTATGGGAACGGCTCACACTGGAGCACCGCTCCCGTCGAGATCGTGCAGGCGCCCGCCTCAGCCTGGTAGCTGCATCCGCGATTCGGTCAGAACCGCGCCCGATGAGAGACGACGCGGCGGTCGAAAAACAGGAGAAGTGGCTATCCATGTCAGTGCCAGGATGGCCGGCGCGTTTCTGTCCGGGATTGCCGGCTGGTGGCTGCGCCGTTGGACCGGGTGGGCGTTGGTTACTGAGTTGCGGGCAGGTCAGCTGCACGGGCCACGCTCGCCGGTAACTCAGGAAGAACGCACCAACGGCCAGCTTCGGCCCGCGTGATGACGCGGATGTCTGACCCTCGGCATCCGATTTTCCTGAGTTATCCGCGAACTCGGCTGCGGCATCCAGCCAACCCGACCCGGCACCCCAGCGAACCGGCACCGGTATGGATAGCCACTGCAGGACAAATTCGCGATACGCCGCCGGATCGGAAAACGACGGCGTGTCAGAAATATCTCCTGTAATTCGCCGAGCACACGTCTATTTCGCCCGAGCACACGCGTATTTCGCCACGATGACCACCCATCCACCTCGCACGCGCCCATAATTGTGCCATGACAGCGACCGTCGGCGGCACGCCCGTGCAGCACGGCGCGGCCGACTGGTACGAGCTGTTTTTCGACCTCGTCTTCGTTGTGGTCGTCGCGATCTCGGCTCACCTGGTCGAGGTCGATCCGACCGCCGGCACCGTTTTAGTATTCGCCCTCCTGCTCTTCCCGGTGTGGTGGGCATGGGTCAACCTGATGATCACCAACAACCTGTATGGTGCACGGTTTCCGATCATCGGTGCACTGGTCGTCGCATCCATGCCGGGTCCGGCCATGATGGCCATCGCGATCGCGGGCGGCATCGAGCACTACGGATGGCTGTACGCCATCGGTGCAGCGTGGATCCGGCTCGTCCTGCTGGCCATGTGGCTGATTCCCTATCGCAAGAAGATCATCCTGGTGCCGTTGTGGCGTGTGCTCGCGTACAACCTGACGACGGCGGCAGTCTGGGTCGTGTCGATCGTGGTTCCCGCGCCGTGGCAGTACGCGCTCTGGGCGCTCGCCGTCGCCGCCGAAGTCGCGCTGCTTGCCGCTCGCGGCGGGTTCGCGTACGAGGTGTACGAGCAGGCATCCGTCAGGCACGGACTGGAGCGCGTCGGCCTGTTCGTCGTGATCGTCATCGGCGAGGCGGTCTATCTGAGCATCACCGGCCTTGCGGAGCATCCGACGATCGCCGGAGGCGCCGCAGGCCTCTTCGGCTTCATCGTCTGTGCGCTGCTTGCCCGCGCGTTCTTTCGGTGGGGTGCGCCGACCGCCGAGGCCGGCCTGATCGCAGCGCAACGAGCCGGATCGTTCGGTGCATTGCGCGACGTGATCATGTATCTGCCGTTCTTCCTGGTGACCGCGCTGACTCTGATCGCGGCGTGCATCGGCATAGCGGTGTCGGATGCCGGCGCCCCGTTGCCGCTGCAGGTTCGGTTGCTCCTGGCCTGCGGAATCTGCGGCTTCTACCTGGTGAATGCGATTGTCGGCTTGCGGCTGAGCAGGCCGGTGCGCGGCATTGCGATGCTGTCGATCCCCGCCATCGTCCTGCCTGCGCTGGCCTGTCTGCTGAGCGGAGCATTCGCGGCCTGGGTGACACTCGCCCTTGCGGCCGTCGCGCTTGCCGTGCTCGAAGCGGTGAGCAGGATGCTCGACAGACGTTCCGCGCACGCGCTCGCGGACGTAGTGTGAACGCAACGGAAGGAGCGCAACCCATGAATCCGACGAACGACGAGAAGGACTTCAAGGTCGAATACCCGGACGAGGCGGGCTATCCGGATGGCGAGGGTTACCTCGACGAGGGAACCAAGGCTGGCGATGCTGCCGACGACACCGATGCCGCCGCCGACCAAACCGACACCGACGCCGCTGCCGCAGACGCCGCCGCCGACGACGACATCGATGCCGCAGACGGTATCGAGTACAGCAGCGACGACATCGACGACGACGTCACAGACTTCGAGCAGGAACTCGACGGCCCAGACGAAGATCAGGTGACCGGTTCGGCCTGACGCCGCGCGCGTCGCCCGAACAACCAGGCAAACGGTCGCGCGTTTCCGCTGGCGAGCATGCCGACGGGTTCACGCACGACAGCCTCGAGCCTGCGCACGATTTCGAGATGATCGTGCGTCCAGATGAGCTTGATCGCCGCGCTCGTGCGCTGCGGGTCTGCTGCCTGCAGATCATCCGAGACGGCGCGAAGCAACCGCGCAGCCGCGGCCTCGCTCGGCGGGGTCGGCCCCGGCACCTGCGCCGAACCGGTAAGCGCGGACGCGACCTGCTCGTACCACGCGGCTATCTCGTTTTGCGTGCGCTGCAGTTCCGCGTGCGCCGCCGCGCGATCGCCTTCCGACGGTGATTCGTTGCGGGCCCAGAGCTCACAGATGGCGTCGGCGGAACGCCTCACCGCCCCGACGGCGAGCACAACGGATGCCAGATCTGACGGCGATATGTTCTTCGCGCCGCGCTCGGCCAGAAATTGCCGCAGCGCATCGTCAAGCCGCCTTGCGGCGTCGTCAGCGCTGCGTTTCTCGGTGAACGGCCCGCCGGCCGGCTTGCTCGGCTGATTGTGCGCCCGTTCGCAACGCAGCAGGGCATAGCCGACCGCGCTTGTCAGATAATCGGCGGATGCTCGCAGCGCGTCTGCAAGCGCCTGACTGAACCGCGGGCCGGCACCCCGCGGCCACAGCAGGACGGCGACGAGAACGCTCGCGCCGCATCCGATCGCCATGTCTTCAACACGGACCACGCCGGTTGCCCAGCCCGACGGTCCGATGATGTTGAACAACAGCAGCAGCATCACGGTGAATGCGGCTTGTCCCGCGGTGAACGACAGGGCAGGCGCGATGCCCGTGACAACGATGGCGATCGGAAGGAGCACCCAGGTCACGGCACTCTGATCGCCGATGAGCCCGACCAGAACGCTGCCGAGCACGATGCCGATTGCCGTGCCGAGCATGGCGCGGATGGCGCTTTCGCCCGTGTTCGCCGCACTCGAGCGCAAAACGGCGAGCGCGCCGAATGCGATCCAAAATGCGTGCTGCACCGCGGTCAGATCTGCGAGTGCGACGGCGAGTGCGAATCCGACTGCGCCGCGGATGCTGTTGTGCAGCCACACCGAGCGCACGTCGAGTTGAGGACGAGCACGCAACCACGCTGCAGCCGCGCCCGTGTGCACACCGGCTGGTTCCCGCCCGACGAGCTTGTCTTGAAGACGGCGGGTGCGCGCCGCTGCCGCGTGTTGAACATCCGTCGTGATCGCGGCGACGATCAGGTTCGCCTCCTGCGCGCGGAAGATCGGCTCAAGGGAATCGAGCACCGCAGAGTCGGCGTCGGCGGACCGCTCCGTGGAGGATCCGGCCCGGACCGGAGCCGTAGCGACGGTCGCGTTCTCCAGCACACCGCGTGTCTCGCGCAGCCTGGCCAGGTACGGATCGAACCTGCTCGGGTCGGGTTTCTGCGACGTCAGCGCATTGCCGCAACAGGTCAGCGCGTCTGCCCCGGCTCGCAGAGCTGCTGCAATCTCGTTTGAGGTGCCGCGGGCGCTTCGGTTCAGAACGTTGTCGAGCAGAAAGACCTGTTCGATCACCAGGATCAGGATGCGGCCGGATGCTGCGAGCCCGGATGGCCGGTATGGCGTGTTGAAGAACAGATGACGCAGACGTTCCACTGCTGCGCTGCTGTCGTTGGGGGTGCTGCTGCCATCCGCTTCGGCGCGCAGGCGGACCCCGAGCGCGATGCACGCCTTTCCTGTTGCCGATCGCAGCGGTTCGCCCGTGCTTCCCGGCAGAATCACGGCAATCGCGATGAATGATGCTGCGCCGGCGATCAGCCATCCGAAGAGTCGGTCGGGTGTCGATGACAGCGGTCCTGGGAAGGTGACAGGCAACATGAAGCTGATCAAAAGCGCTGTCTGGGCGCCGGCGACGACGGACGAGACGATTCCGGCGAACAGCAAGAAGAACGCGACAACGAGCGTGACCGATGTTGCAAGCCAGACGTTTTGCGAACACGCTGTTCCGAGCGCGACGAGCACCAGGCCGGCAACCACCAGGCCCGCATGTGCTGTCAGGCGCTGTCGGATCGGGCCGTTCGACTCGACGTAGAGCAGCATGATGACCGAACCGAACGCTGCGAAAAGCGCTGCTGTCGAATCGTGCGTGATTGCGATTGCAGAGGCGAACGCGACCGGCATGACGATCGCGGCGCGCACGGCGCGACGAATCGCCGCGACGGGAAACGTGCGTCGCCGGCGACCGTTCGGACGCGCCATCTGCTCAGCATAGATTGCTCCAGCTCCGGTGGTCGAGTAGCGAGCGCAGCGAGCGTATCGAGACCTGGCGACCCGGTCTATGGTTCGGTACCGCAGGTCGGCTTGCGAGGTCTCGATACGCGGCTCGCTGCGCGAGCAGCTACTCGACCACCGGGGTGTACCCGTCTCGGTGGTCGAGTAGCGACGCGAGGAACGAGCGCCGCGTATCGAGACCTGGCGACCCGGTCTGTGGTTCTGAACCACAGATCGTCTTACCAGGTCTCGATACGCGGCTCGCTGCGCGAGCAGCTACTCGACCACCGGCGCGTACCCGTCTCGGTGGTCGAGTAGCGAGCGCAGCGAGCGTATCGAGACCTGGCGACCCGGTCCATGGTTCGGTACCGCAGATCGGCTTGCGAGGTCTCGATACGCGGCTCGCTGCGCGAGCAGCTACTCGACCACCGAAATGTCGGAATCCGGTGGTCGAGTAGCGAGCGCCAGCGAGCGTATCGAGACCCCGTGACCCGGCCTGTGGTTTCGTACCGCAGACCGGTCACCAGGTCTCGATACGCGGCTCGCTGCGCGAGCAGCTACTCGACCACCGGGATGTCCCAGCCTCCGGTGGTCGAGTAGCGAGCGCCAGCGAGCGTATCGA
>DATMTC010000510.1:0-3217 GCA_035565115.1 Microbacteriaceae bacterium
GTCACCCGCGTCGCGGCGAGCAATCCGGAACTGTGGGTTCAGATCCTCGGAGCGAACGCGCCAGCCGTCGTGGACATTCTGCATGCATACCGTGCCGACCTCGACCGGGTCATCGATGCTCTCGAGCAACTCGATGCACCAGGAGCCCGCCGCGCGCTCGCCGAAGAACTGGCGGGCGGAAACGCCGGCGTCGAGCGGATTCCTGGCAAGCACGGGCAGGACCGCCGGTTCTCGAGCATCGTCGTACTCGTCGACGACACCCCGGGGGAGTTGGGGAGACTGTTCACCGAACTGGGCGAGATCGGCGTGAACATTGAGGACTTGCGCCTGGAGCATTCGCCTGGCGCCCAGATCGGTTTGGCAGAGATCGCCGTGCTGCCCGAGGCGCAACAGCGCACGATCGATGACCTGACCGCACGCGGCTGGAGGATTGCAGGATGAGGCACAAACCGGCTCCGATCGCCGTCGCCGTTGACGGGCCGGCAGGAAGCGGCAAATCGAGTGTGAGCAAGGCGGTCGCCGCCCGGCTTGGCTTCGCCTTTCTCGACACGGGTGCGGCATACCGCGCGCTCGCGTGGTTCGTTGTCGCGCGCGGCATGGACCCGACGGATTCCAGGGCGGTGCTGGATGCCCTGCCAGACTTCGATTACCGCACCGGAACCGACCCGGAAGGCTACCGTGTGCTCGTCGGCGAACGCGACGTGACCGACGCCATTCGCGACCCCGCCGTGTCAGCAGTGGTCAGCAGCATCGCGCGGGTGCCTGAGGTGCGATTGTGGTTGAACGACATGTTCCGCAAGATCATGGCGACAACCGACAGCCCAGGCATTGTCGCTGAGGGCAGAGACATCACGACCGTCGTCGCGCCGGATGCTGAAGTGCGGATTCTTCTGACCGCATCCGAACAGGCTAGAATAGCCAGGCGTTCAGCCGAATTGACCGACTACTCCACGGACACGGTCGGCGAGCAGCTCCTTCGCCGTGACAAGGCGGATTCGCGCGTCGTGGACTTCATGAACGCAGCAGACGGTGTGACCACCGTCGATTCGACTGACTTGGACTTCGACGAAACGGTCGAGGCCGTGATCGCGGTCATCCACGACACGGTGACGGAGTAGTTCCGGTGGTCGGGTAGCGAGCGTATCGAAACCGAGAGACCACGCCGCACAAGACTTCTGCAGAAAGACGTTCCCATGACAGACATCCATGAGTTCCCGGACCATTCGGATGCTCCACTCGAAGCTGACGACCTCGCCGAGCGTCTTGCTGACGTCGACGACGCGGCTGCAACCCAGCGAGCCGTTGCCCTGCGGGCCGGCCTGGACGATTACGAGCTCGACGACAGCGACCTTGACGTTCTCGAGACCGTCACAGAAGACCCGAACGCGATCACGTATCTGCCCGCTCTCCCCGTGCTTGCCATCGTTGGCCGGCCGAATGTGGGCAAATCCGCGCTGGTGAACCGCATCCTCGGTCGCCGCGAAGCCGTCGTCGAAGACACGCCGGGCGTGACCCGCGACCGTGTCTCGTACCGTGCCGAGTGGAACGACCGACCGTTCACCATCGTCGACACCGGCGGCTGGGAGCCCGACGCGAAAGGCATCAACGCGTCGGTCGCCGCGCAGGCGGAGATTGCGATCGAGCTGGCGGATGCTGTGCTCTTCGTCGTCGACTCGAATGTCGGTGCGACGGCGACCGACGAACATGTCGTTCGGATGCTGCGCAAGACGAAGAAGCCGGTGTTCCTGGCCGCAAACAAGGTGGATGACACACGGCAGGAACCGCAGTCGACCGCACTATGGTCGCTCGGCCTCGGAGAGCCGTACCCGGTCTCAGCCCTGCACGGACGCGGGGTGGCCGACCTGCTCGATTTGATCATCGGCAAGCTGCCGGCCGTCTCGGCTGTGGCGAAGCAAGAGGTTGGGGGACCGCGGCGCGTTGCTATCGTCGGTCGTCCGAACGTCGGCAAGTCGTCGCTGCTGAACAAGGCTGCTGGCGAGGAGCGCGTGGTCGTCAACGAGTTGGCGGGCACGACCCGGGATCCGGTGGACGAGCAGGTCGAGATTGCAGGCAAGGTGTGGCGATTCGTCGACACCGCAGGCATCCGTCGTCGTGTTCACCTGTCGCAGGGCGCGGACTTCTACGCTTCGCTGCGCACGTCGACCGCGTTGGAGAAGGCTGAGGTGGCGGTCGTCGTCATCGACGTCAGCGAACCGATCAGCGAGCAGGACGTGCGGATCATCGACCTTGTCCTGGAGAGCGGGCGGGCGCTCGTGCTCGCGTTCAACAAGTGGGATCTGCTCGACGATGAGCGACGGCGCTACCTGGAGCGCGAGATCGAGCAGGATCTTGCGCATGTCTCGTGGGCGCCTCGGGTGAACATTTCGGCTCGCACAGGTCGTCACTTGGAGAAACTGGTGCCGGCCCTTGAGCTCGCACTCGAGTCGTGGGACACCAGAATCGCAACCGGCAAGTTCAATGCGTTCCTGGCAGAACTGACCGCTGAGCATCCGCACCCGGTGCGTGGAGGCAAGCAGCCGCGCATCCTGTTCGGCACGCAGGCAGCGAGCCGGCCCCCGACATTCGTGTTGTTCACAACCGGGTTCCTGGATCCAGGCTATCGGCGGTACATTCAGCGTCGCCTGCGTGAGATCTATGGCTTCGAGGGCACCCCGATCGTGCTGAACATGCGTGTGCGGGAGAAGCGCAAGCGCTAACCACGGTGGTCGAGTAGCGACGCGAGGTACGAGCGCCGCGTATCGAGACCCGGTGAGTCGGTCTTGGGATCGGCCCACCGGGTCTCGATACGCTCGCTGCGCTCGCTACTCGACCACCGGATTCGGGATTTTTCGGTGGTCGAGTAGCGACGCGAGGCACGAGCGCCGCGTATCGAGACCCGGTGAGCGGGCTTCTACTTCACTAGCGACGACTTGCGCAGCGCCTGAAAGTCCTTCAACGACTGATCGGCGTATGCCATCGCCCACTGCACGACTGCGTCATCGAAAGTCGTCGCCGAGCCCATGTACCCGGCGATGAACGGAGCGTTCGGACTCTGGGCGTGCCCTCGGGCGAGCGCCGTGCCGCAGGCATCCACGTAGTCGTTGAACGGGCGGCGTCCGAGCGAGTCCAGGTTCAGCGACACGTTCCGATCTCGGAACTGGCGAACGTAGTACGACCGTTCACCGACGTCGATGTAGCCGAGGAACGGGTCGGAGAC
>DATMTC010000511.1:0-6577 GCA_035565115.1 Microbacteriaceae bacterium
ACTCCACAATCGCTCGAGCGTCCAGGCGACCGTGACACCGACCATTACGGCAGCTACGGGAGTGTCGGTGGATGCGGTCGGCGTGCAGACGCTCCAACCCGGCGCATCCGTCACACTCCCGCTGAAGGTCACCGTCGCATCCGATGCCGCGGCATTCCAGCTCGAACTCACCGGAACGATCGCGCTGGACGATCAAAGTTATCCGGTGTCAGACAGCTACTTCACTCTGCCTCTTGTGCTTGGCTCAATCGAAGACGGGTATAACAATGTGGGCATCAGCGACAATGCGGATCCCGGAGCGGCCAACTTCGACGGGTCTGGATATAGTTACTCGGCGCAGGCTCTTGGTGCGGCCGGTGTCGTGCCAGGCGGGCAGGTGCAGTCGGGCGCGGTGACGTTCACCTGGCCCGATGTGGCCGCTGGCCAGCCGGACAACCTGGTGGCTGCCGGCCAATCGGTCGCCCCTCGAGGCTCAGGGCAACAGCTCGACATCCTCGGGGCAGCATCCAACGGCACTGGCCAGGGAGAAGGCACCATCCACTACACGGACGGAACGACCTCCACGTACACGCTCACCCTGACCAACTGGACCAACAGCACGGCCGCCGATGGCGACACGTTGGTGGCGACGGCGCAGGGCTGGAATCGCCCAGCCGGAAGCACATATCCGGCCGATATGAAGGTGAGTATCTTCTCGACGACCGTCGCGCTCACAGCCGGAAAGACCGTCAGCTATGTGCAACTCCCATCAGCGGTCACAGGAAGCCAGCCAGGGACAAAGCTGCACATCTTCGACATGACGCTCGGCTGAACGTCGAACCCGTGCTGCTACTCACGCAGTGCGACCTTTACGAACGGCTCGGGCGCTGCCTCGAAGCCTCAATCGCCGGCCAAGCTACTTGACTCCATGTATGACAGTCGCGAGCTGCCAGTCGACCGTGTCGTGGTCGATAGTGGCGTGCACCGGCGAGCCTGCCATTTCCCCGCTGATTCCCGTGGCACCTGACCGGGCGTGCGGCATGCTGTCGTACGCGACGATGTCGATGATCGCGCCGTCGGCTGTCTCGAGGATGCGGCGCCACTGAAATCCGGGCTGCCGCTTCAGGTACTCGTCGATGTCGGCGTTCGCGGTAACGAAGTCGGCGGCTGTGAGACCTGATGCGGGGCGAAGGGTAGTTACTTCAAGAGTCTCGGTCATGTGCAGTCGCGCTTTCTGTTGGAGACGAGGATTGCCTCATCGGTGGGATCTGTCCGTGGTCCCCAGCGGCCGGGGGCGCACAGTCGCCGCGACCGCGGCGAAAGCCTCATCGATGAGGCTTGAATACGACTGGGTTCCGCCGGCAGCCCAGGCCGACGTGGCGACATTGAGGCAAGCGAGTGCGCTCTGCGTGATGGCCTCAGCAGCCAGGACAACATGCTCCTGCTTGCCTTTAATCCGGCGAGCGACGATCGGAGCGAGCGCCGCCGCCCACACCATGTGACGTTCTATCGTCTTTGCCCGCAAGGCAGCGGTACTCAGCGCCACGCGAGTGGCCCGCCGCACATTATCAGGATCGCTATCCGCAATGCGTTCGAGCGGCGCCATGGAAGCTCGAAGCGCTACCCAGGCATCCTCGTCATCCGGTCGAGCAAGAAGTTCTTCCTCTACCAGACGCCCCAACGGCATGAGATCGCCGATGGCCACATCCTCCTTGGTCGCGAAGTAGCGAAAGAAGCTTCGCGGCGAGATACCCACCGCTGCGGATATCTCCTCGACAGTGGTCTGGTCAAAGCCGCGCTCATCCAGGAGCATGACCGCTCGCTGAGCGATCTCCGCCCGAACCGCATTCTTGCCGATCTCCCGAAGATCGCCCCGAGTGGCAACGTCGTTTTCCATGATGACATCATCCTATGCCGATGGTGGCAGCCAATGCCAATACGGGCATAGTCTGTCCTCGTCCTGCGTTCTCATCAACGTTGGCGCCGGCCGATGGCAGGCACGCCCATTTCATCACCAGCAAGGAGAATCACATGAGCACCGAACAGAACGCCATCCTCGAGTCTGCTCGAGCACGAGCTATGGAAGTACGAGCGCTCTACGAGACGCTCGAGAAGCAGTTGAATGGCGAAGTGTGGACACTCCACGAGCTGATGCTCGGCTTCAGCCATGACGTCGGAACGGTCGGCCGACTGATCCTTGCCCACGACGGCACCTGGGAGATCGACGGTGACGTCGATGCCCAGTTGCGACACAAGCTCTCAGAATCCCTGTGGTGGGTGATCGTCATAGCCGAACGGCTCGGCATCGATATCAGCGATGCTTACGCAGCGACGATGGATCGCATCGAATCGGGCCTCAGGCCGCAATAGCACTCACCGTCCGGCTTGCGGCTGCCAAGGTCAGAGCACTACTAGCTGGTCGAACGCGGCATGTGTCTCGGCACGGTCAGGCGGTGTGACATTCACAACCCTGCCGCTCGTAATATGTACCCACGTGGCAATTCACCCGGGAGGGGCGATGGTTGGGCCTTGAATTCGAGCACAGGTCATCCGACTCGCCGCTGATCGAGCGCGTCTGGCGCAGCTGGAGCTTGAACACGACAACGATGACGTCAGTCGCGCGCGCGCACTGCGACTTCGTGTTCTGGGAGGGTCGAGATGGCATCCACGCGGGAGTTCAGGGTCCAGAGTCGCGAGCATCGCAGGCGCCGGTACCCGCAGATGCAGAATTCATCGGGGTTCGGCTCGCCCTCGGCACGCTCCTGCCCACGTGGCCGGCTTCAGAGCTCGTCGACCGTTTCGTGGAGTTTCCCGTTGACGGCAACTGGTTCCACCTTGCGGGTGACCGCGTTCGCCGGCCGCGGTTCGATGACGCGGAAGAGTTCGTCGCGCTGCTGGTTCGCAAGGGCCTTCTGCTCACGACAGTTGTCCAGGATATCGCTCTGACCGATCGAACGCGCCAGCGGCGGTATCTCGCAGCGGTGGGTCTTCCACAGCGCACCGTGCTCCAAATCGAGCGCGCGAACGACGCCGCCATCCGGCTCAGGCACGGGCAGCCGCCGGCGGCTGTCGCACAAGCATCCGGCTATTTTGATCAGCCGCACCTCGCGCGGTCACTACGCCGGTTCATCGGCCCATCAGCAACCGAGCTCGCCATCCAATCACAGAGCCGGAACCCTCTGTCGTTGCTGTACAAGACGGAATCGCGGCGGGACCGATAGCGTCCGAGCAGCACCATTTCTGGGCCACGAGATCAGGAGAAACCATGAATGACATCCGCCCCGAACACCCCGCCCGCCGTGTCGTGCTCTACGAGTTGATGTCGCTCGACGGATTCGCCGACGATCCAGGCGAGGGCCAGTGGCTGGGTGACACCGGTACACAGCTTGGGGCGTTCCTTGCCGAGACGATAGCGACGCAGGACGCTGTTCTGCTCGGACGCCGCACATACGAAAAGTGGGCACCGTACTGGCCAACCGCGCAGGTACAACCATTCGCCGACTTCATCAACTCGACAACGAAGTTCGTGTTCACCTCCACGCCGCGTAATCTCGACTGGGCGCAATCCATGGCCGTCACAGAACCACCAGCATCATTCGTCGCCGACCTGAAGCTGCGACCAGGTGGCGACATCGGAATCCATGGGAGCCTGTCGCTCGCGCGCAACCTGCTCGCGGCGCATCTCGTGGATGAGATTCGGCTCGTGCTCGCATCTAATCTGGCTGGACACGGCAAGAGGCTGTTCGGTAGCGACGAAGAACTGCAGCGCTTCGACTTGGTCGACTCGGAACGATCGGGAGGGTGCATGCTCCTCCAGTACCGACGCAGCTCGTAACCATTCGGCAGAGCCAACCGTCTTCGCTGTCGTCCGTGCTCATCGGCGCGAATCCCGACTGACGTTCAGAGCGCTGCTAACTGGTCGAACGCGGCGTGTGTCTCGGCGGCAAGCCGGCTGGGACTCGTTGCCCGACGTCTGGCTATCTGGTAACACGCCAGCGCGACCTGGCTGGCGAACACAGCTGTGGGCTCATCCGTCCCACGCCCCATGAGAAGTTCAGCAAAACGTTCGGCGATCAGTTGCGTCTTCAAGGCATCGTGCGCGCGCAATTCAAGGTTCTTCTCGACCAACTCGTAGTGCAGTGCATACCCTTCGATGTTTTCGCTTGCGTAATCACACAGTGCGACAGCGATGGACCGCAGCTGCTCGACGGCCTCCGAAGCCGTGCGGGCGGGCCTAACGGACTCGGTCGCCGCGACCTGGGTGATCTGGTCAAGCATCTCCTCCTCGTGGGCGAACACAACCTCGGCCTTGTCCCCGAAATACCGGAAGAACGTCGTGCGTCCGACATCCGCTCGGGCCGCGATGTCCGTCACCGAAACACTGTCGAAGCCTTTCTCGGCGAAGAGCTCGTCTGCGGCCTCAACGATGCGCTGCTGCACGAGGCGCCGCTTGCGCTCCCTGAGGGATTCAACAGCGGGGATGTCTTGCGGCACGGTCCCAAGACTACACGAAAGGCACCCGATACCGTTCGGGGCGCAGTATGTTATGGTACTGAGTACCAAACTGGTTTCCATCCACTGCTTGCATAGTAAAGGAACCGCCATGACCGAGTCACTCGCCATCACCCGCGTAACCCACAGCTGCCACCTCATCGAAATCGGAGGGCTGACGGTACTCACAGACCCGTGGTTCTCGCAAAAGACCTTCTACCATCCAGGCGAGCCAATCGCCTTCCGGCCGGAAGAATTGCCCCACCTGGATGCTGTCGTGATCAGCCACGAACATTACGACCACTGCGACCTCGATGCGTTCAAACGCTATCCGGACAAGGACGTACCGATGATCGTCGCCGGCCCCGTTGCCGAGAAGGCGAGGAAGGTCGGCTTCACAAACGTCATCCCACTCGAGGCGTGGGAGAGCACGAACGTCGGCGACCTCACGTTCAACGCGGCCCCCGGCGAGCACGGAGTCTACGAGGTCACGTACGTGATCTCAGGCGGTGGCCGCAGCGTCTACTTCGCCGGCGACACACTCCTCACCCCGGAACTGCGCACCCTCACCGACCGTTTCGGTCCCCTCGACGTAACCCTGCTCCCGGTCAATGGCCTCCAGCTACGGATGGCGGGAAACAAGCAGGTCGTCATGAACGCCGAGGAGGCCGCCGAACTCACCTCCGTCCTGCACCCCAAATTGGCAATCCCGCAGCACTACGCCTTCACGGCCGGCCCCATCGGCGACCGCGTCATCCTCAAAAGCGACAAAGACCCCACGCTCTTCGTCGATGCCGCAAGCCGTCTCGTCCCCGACGTTCCGGTCACAGTGATCAAACCAGGAGAGCGCTTAGTCGTTCCAGCGTGAACCAGCGGAAAGACGTTCGCGAGCCCAATCGCGCATACGTCTGATCTCGGCAAAATGGCACGCTGGCCCCGAGCGTGTAGCCGTCGGCGGCCTACCCCGGGGTGCTGGCGTAGCATCGGGCCATGAGGCGGTATATTCCGTGGGCCTGCGCGTTGATCATCCTGATTCTCGTGAGCGGGATCACGTACGGTGTCATGCAGCAGATCGAGCGTCAAGGGGCAGACGACACCCCGATGCGCCTGGCCAGCCAGGTCGCCTCGGAACTGGCTGACGGTGGTAGCAGTGGCACGGTCGGCCGTCTGCCTCGCGTGAACCTGTCGAACAGCCTCGCCCCATTCGTCGTCGTGTTCGGGGCGGACGGGAAACCGACCTCCGGTAATGGTTACCTGCACGGCACATTAGCCAGTCCGCCCCCGGGGGTCATCAGTACGGCCCGCGAGGGCGGCGAGGATGATGTTACATGGCAGCCGACGTCGGGTTTGCGTTTCGCGACTGTCTCGATCAAATCTGGCGACCATGTAGTGATGGCAGGCCAGTCACTCGCGCCGTCTGAACGTCGCACCGGTTACATCGGCGTCATCAGTGCGCTCGGCGGCTTGGTATCCGTAGCGATACTCGTTGTCGCCTTTATTGTGTGGCAGGGCTACACACGTGTGGCCGCGCGGAGCCGGAACTAGTTGCCCCTCGTCTTGTAGGCCGTCCGGCTTCCGGGCGGTGGCGCTACCGCCAAAGGTGTGGACTACTACCAGGTGTGATCCTCGTGCTGGCGGAACCAGCCCACGAGCGCATTGGCGTGGCCGTGACCGATGCCGAATTCCTTCTTGAGGTAGTCGACCATCTCCATGTGCCTGAGCGTGCTCACCTTGTCGAGCTCGCGCATCCAATGGTCAATGGGTTGCCCGTACTTCTTCTCGATCGCCGGGAAGTACGAGGCCGGCCCGGTGACTTTCTCTTCCATAGCTCAAGTCTGGCAAGCGGTTCCGCTTGCGACACAAACCAGCAGCTATCGACCCGCGTATGTTTCGACACGCGCGACAGTTGACGGGTCAGTTGAGAAACGGCAACAGGTCGAATGACTTTTGGTCAACTCGGATGACAACGGACACTGAGCTATCGAGCGAACCTACACCGGCGCCATGTCGGTGAAGCGCGAGAAGTGGCCCTGGAACGCAACGGTCACCGTGCGCGTCGGCCCATTACGGTGCTTGGCCACGATCAGGTCTGCCTCGCCTGCGCGTG
>DATMTC010000512.1:0-4688 GCA_035565115.1 Microbacteriaceae bacterium
TTGCCGAAGTTCATCACGACGACACGCTCAGACACCTGCATCACAACCGTCATGTCGTGTTCGATCAGCACGACACCCGTCCCAAGGTCTCTGATGCGTCTGCACAGGTCGAGCAGGCCCAGCTTCTCCGAGTGATTGAGCCCGGCTCCCGGCTCGTCGAGCAGCACGAGCTTCGCGTTCCGCGCCATCGCGCGTGCAATTTCGACCTGGCGCTGCTGGCCGTATGCGAGGTTGCGCACCGGCACACCTCGCGCCCCGGCATACCCGACGAAGTCAAGCCACCGATGCGCCTGCTCGGTGGCATATGCCTCGCTGCGCTTATATCGCGGCGTGTGGAATATTGCGTCGAGAAAGTTCTGCCCGCCGTAGAGGTGCATGCCTCCGCGCACGTTGTCCAGCACCGTGAGATCCGGAAACAGCCGCATGTTCTGGAACGTCCTGGTCACGCCGGCTGCCGCGATGGTGGCCGGCCTTCGCCCTGTGATGTCTTCACCGTCGAGCAGCACCTTGCCCGCCGTCGGCTTGTAGAACCCGGTGATGCAGTTGAACGCGGATGTCTTCCCAGCGCCGTTGGGACCGATCACCGAAACGATCTCCCCAGCATTCGCGGAGAACGACAGCCCGGCGACGGCCTTGACGCCGCCGAACGAGATGTGCAGGTCCTTGACCTCGAGCAAAGCGGTCATCGCGCTTTCCTCTTCCCTCTCGCCACGACCGGTTCCGGTATGGGTTCGCTCGGCCGCTCCGGCTCCCATGCCCTCGCTGGCCAGAATCCTTGGGGACGGAAAACCATCACAGCAACCAGCAGGATGCCGAACGCGAGGTAGCGATAATTGCCCAGGTCGCGCAGGAATTCCGGAAGCAGTGAGATGATCACAGCGCCAACCACGACGCCCCGCATGTTGCCCATACCGCCGAGAACAACAGCCATGAGCACCAGGGCGGACTGCAGAAAGACGAAGCTTTGCGGCGACACGGCAGACAAGTGTGCCGCGAACAGCACGCCGCCGATCCCACCCCAGACCGCGCCGAAGATGTACGCGAGCAGCTTGACCTTGTACGTGTGGATGCCCATGGCCTCCGCGGCATCCTCGTCCTCGCGCACGAACCGCCATGCCCGACCGAGCCGCGACTTTCCCAGCCGGCCGGATGCCAGCACGAACAGCGAGACAACGAGGATGCAGAAGTAGTAGAAGATCACCGGTTGCTGCAGGTCGATGCCGAAAAGTTCGAGGCCTGGGATGCCGAAAATACCGGACGATCCACCGGTGATCGACAGGTTGTTCGCCGTGAGGCGGATGATCTCCCCGAACCCGAGCGTCACGATCGCCAGATAGTCGCTGCGCAGCCTCAGCGTCGGCGCCCCGATGATCAGACCGGCGAGAATCGTCATCACGAGCACGGCCGGGATGGTGAAGATCAGGGGAAGATCGAACGCCTTCGCAATGATCCCCGACGTATATGCCCCAACCGCCATAAACGCGATGTAGCCAAGGTCGAGAAGACCGCAGTAGCCCACCACGATGTTCAAACCGGAGGCGAGAAGCACGAAGATCGCCGCCGTCGTCATGATGTTCATGGCGTAGTTCGTCGCGATGATGAACGGCATGATCAGTGCGATGCCCAGGGCGAGCCAGCCCAGTTGCCTGCTCTCGAAGAACTGAGAGATGCGGCTTTGCGGCTGACCGATGCGCCGCGGCGCCATCGTGGCGTCTGTGTTCTCGCCGATCTTCGCGCCGCTCATCAGACACGCTCCGTCACGCGTTCGCCGAGCAATCCGGTCGGTTTCAAAGTCAGGAACAGGATCAGCACGGCGAACGTGAAGACATCCCGCCACTGCCCGCCGAAGACCTGAGAGCCGAACGCTTCCAGCAGCCCGAGGAGCAGTCCACCGAGCATCGCGCCCTTGATGTTCCCGATGCCGCCGATCACTGCGGCGGTGAACGCCTTCAGCCCGATGATGAAGCCCATCAAGAAGTCGATCTTGCCGTAGTAGGCCCCCGCCATCACGCCGGCCGCCCCAGCCAGCGCAGAGCCGATGAAGAATGTCCAGGTGATCACGGCGTTCACGTTGATCCCCATCAGCAGCGCGCCCTTTGGATCAAGCGCGATCGCCCGCATCGCCCTCCCGCGCGATGTTCGCTGTACGTACATGTTCAGTCCGAGCATCAGCACGACGGCGATCGCCATCAGGATCACCTGGGGAACGGACAGACGTGCTCCGAGAAAATCGAAGCTGTTGCCGCCGAGTCGAACCGGAAACACCCGCGGATTCGGCCCGGCAATCGCGCTCACGCCGTACTCGAGCGTGAAGGATGCGCCGACGGCGGTGATCAGCACGGCTAATCTGGGCGAATTTCGCAGGGGACGGTATGCGATCCGCTCGATGGCCACCCCGGCAGCACCGGACAGCAGCATGCTGATGATCAGAACGAACAGCAGCGAGATGATCGACATGGATGCCGTGATGCCGCCGAACGACGACAACACAGCGAATCCGATGAACGCGCCGAGCATGTAGATGTCGCCGTGCGCGAAGTTCAGCAGCTTGATGATGCCATAGACCATCGAATAGCCCAGGGCGATCAATGCGTAGAACGAGCCGACGAACAGGCCATTCCAGATGAGTTGAGTCATGCGTGCCTCTCGGGTGTGCGAGCAGAAGCGGATGGCGGGCACCGCGCGTGCTGCGTTTCTGACGCACGCGCGACGCCCGCCGCTCAACTCAACTCAGGGCATCCTGCAGCACGAACTTGCCGTCTTTCACGACCAGAATCTGGAATCCACCGTTGCTCAAGGTGTGCTCTGGCGTGAACTTCAGGGGCCCAGAGAAGAGCTTGAACCCATCGACGGCCTCCAGCGCCTTGGTGATGGCTGCACCCTTCGTGCTCTTCGCCTCTGTGATGGCGTGAGCGGCCAGCTTCACCGCGTCGTACGACTGGGTCGAATACGGACCGGGATCTGAGCCGAACTTCTTCTTGTAGTCGGCGATCCACGACGCCGCGCCCTTGATCGTGTCAGGCGTCTGCGTCATCGTGGCGAACACGCCGTCGGCGTTCGTTCCGCCCGCGATCTTGACCAGGGATGGGTCGACGCTGCCGTCTGCCACCATGATCTTGCCCGTGTAGCCTGCCGCCTTGAGCTGGTTGATGATCAGCCCGCCCTCTTGGTAGTAGCCGGTCCAGTACAGCATGTCTGGTTTTGCGTCCATGATCTGGTTCACAACCGACGAGTAGTCGCTCTCCCCGGCAGTCACGGATGTCGCCAGCGCGACCTTGACGGATCCGTCGGCCTCGGCATCCTTCTTGGTCTCTGCCGTGATGTCCTTGGAGTAGCTCGTGTTGTCGTCAACGAGTGCGACGGTGGCAACGCCCTCCTTCTTCATGAACTTCAGCGCTGCTGCCGCCTGCTGAACGCCCGTTCCGTTGATCAGGAAGACGTTCGGCAATTTCTGTGTGACCAGGTCCTCCGAGTTTGCCGCCGGAATGATCATCGGGATGCCAGCCGAATTGAAGATCGGAAGTGTTGGAAGCGTTGCGCCGGAGCAATAGCCGCCAACGGAGACAACCGCACCGTTCGACACCGCCTTGTTCGCTGCTGCCGCTGCCTGGGTCGGGTCGCATGCGCCATCCTCGACGTCCAGCTTGAGCTTGCGCCCGTCAAGAACACCGCCCTTGGCATTGATCTCGTCGATCGCCAACTTCATCCCGTTTTGCATGTATGTGCCGGTTGGCGCGCTGGACCCGGACGTCGGGATGACGGCCGCTAGGGTGATCGGGCCCTTGTCAGAGCCACCGCCGGAGCCACCGCCGCTCAGGATGCCGCTGCATCCGCTCGTCGTCAGTGCGGCCAAGGCGACCGCAGCCACCATGATCCTTCGAAGCTTCATTGTCTTTCTCTCCTTTGATGGGACAACATGGATGCGTGCGCCTGCGCATGCGCGTCCAAGACTTCTCGTCTCGACCGTCCACGTCGGCGGGAAGACTTCAGTAAAATATGACATGGCGCTAGGGCCACGTCAACCGAGTTCAACCTTCCTTACCGAATTGCAACTTTTGACGTGCGGGCGGACCGTTCACCGTCAGCGAATAGACTGTGCGCATGGGGAAGAAGCTCGTTCCGCAACTGTTGTTCGCCGCAGCAGCTCTGATGTTCGCCGCGTGCTCGGCGTTGCAGTTCACGGCAGGCAACGTCGAGCTTGGAAGTATCTTCGCCGTCATAGCGGCCTTCGGTGTCGGGATGCTCGTGCTTCTGCGCTCTGGCCGCATCAGCTGGTAAGGCTCTTCAGCAGATAAACCGCTGCTGACCGGGGTGTTCCACGTGAAACCCTTGGCTTTGCCGGCCCGAGGGGCCCCATGGCTGGGGTCCTGCCCAAAAATGCCCGCCGAACCCGGGACCCCAACCATGGGGCCACTCGACAAAGGTTTGCAGTGCATGCGGCCGCCGGTCAGATTCTGCATAAATCCGTGGGCGAGGGGTTCGTGATCGGCGCCCGGGGTTCGGCGGGCATTTTTGGGCGGGGCGTCGATTGCGAACCCCTCGCCAGCGCGAAAAAGCCCCTCGAGCCAACAAGGCGGGGAGGGTTTCACGTGGAACACCCCGGTCAGCAGCGGTTTATCTGCTGAAGAGCCTTACCAGCTGATGCGGCCAGAGCGCAGAAGCACGAGCATCCCGACACCGAAGGCCGC
>DATMTC010000513.1:0-1730 GCA_035565115.1 Microbacteriaceae bacterium
CCAGGGACCGACAAGCATGGCTAGTATCGGACGCTCGAGCGCTCTCCTCGCGTCCGGCACGATGGTGTCGCGCGTGCTCGGATTCGTTAAAGCCTGGCTGCTGCTGCAAGCTATCGGTGCTATCGGATTCGGGGCTGACGCATACGCGACCTCGACGATCGTGCCCAACAGCATCTATGCAATCATCGCCCAGGGCATCCTCAACGCAATCCTGGTGCCGCAGATCGTGCGCGCGTCAAGCCATGCGGACGGCGGGCGCGGCTACATCAACAAGCTCGTCACTGTCGGCATCCTCGTATTCGCGTTCGTCGCTCTCATCGCAACGCTGCTCGCGCCATTGCTGATGCAACTCTTTGGCCTGCACGGGGCGCAGGCCGCTCTGGCGACCGCCTTCGCGTACTGGTCACTCCCACAGATCTTCTTTCTCGGCCTATACACCCTGCTCGGTGAGGTGCTCAACGCGCGCAAGTCATTCGGGCCGTTTACCTGGGCTCCCGTGCTGAACAACGTTGTCGGCATCACGATGATCATCACGTTCATCGCCGTCTTCCAGGCCGACCCTCACGGCCACAGGGCAGTATCAGACTGGTCTCCAATGATGATCGCAATCCTCGCGGGCGGCGCAACGCTCGGGATCGCGACGCAGGCAGTTGTGCTGTTCGCGTTCTGGAAGCGGATCGGGCTGAAGTTCCGCCTCGACTTCCGGTGGCGAGGAGTCAACCTCGGGATTGCCGGTCGCGCGGCCGGCTGGACGTTCGCGATGCTTCTTGCAACGCAGGTGGCCGGGGTGATCGAGACGAATGTCGCGAACTCCGCGTCTGGCGACAACGCATCGACGCAGACTATGGCCACCGCGTGGCTGATCTTCATGCTGCCGCACTCAATCATCGCTGTGTCCATTGTCACCGCCTATTACACACGGATGAGCGAGCACGCTCACCGCGAAGACATTCGGGCGTTCCGCTCGGACTTCTCTGCCGCCATCCGTTCGATTGCGGCGATGATCGTGTTCTGCGCCGCCGCTCTCATGGTGGTCGCATATCCGTTCGCACACGTCTTCACCCCGAGCTATGTGGCGATGGGAAATGTGCTCATCGCCTACCTGGTCGGGTTGGTTCCGTTCACCATGCTGTTCGTGATGCAGCGCGCTTTTTACTCCCTAGGCGACACGCGAACCCCGTTCTTCTTCACGTTGGCGCAGGTGGCGGTCATTATCGCCGGTGTGCTTAGTGCGCTCGCTTTGCCCGCCGACATCCGAGCGGTCGGCATCGCGCTGACCGTCTCTGTTGCGACAATCGTGCAGACGATTCTTGCGGCGTTCCTGCTGCGCAGGCGCATTCACCGGCTGGACGGCCGTCGAGTGGTCTCGAGTCTGTGGCGATTCGCGGTTGCTGCGATCGTGTCGGCCGGTGTCGGCGTCGTCATCCTGATTCTGCTCGGCGGGACCCCCGCCGGAGGCTTCGCGGTCTCTGGCTTCTTCGCATCCGTCGTGTCGATAGCGCTGATCGGGGTCGTCATGTTGGCCGTGTACGTTGGGATGCTTCGACTCGTTCGTTCACGCGAGCTCGCCGAGGCAGTGACAGGTCTGACAAACCGAATCCGCCGGCGCTCCGAACCCTCTCATGACCCGGAATAGCATCCGCTTAGGATGTGTTGTATTCGCCAGTGGGCTTGTTCAGCCCATCAGATGCAAGGAGTTGACGTGCGGCAGATCATCATCATCGGCTCAG
>DATMTC010000514.1:0-8185 GCA_035565115.1 Microbacteriaceae bacterium
GATGGCGTTGCGCACGTCGATGTCGCCGACGGAGCCACTGACTCCATCGCTGGCGTCGTACTTCGTCAACGTCGCCTGCGGCGCGACGAGGTTGCACCCGGCCGTCCCCAGAACGATGCCGACTGCCAGAACAACGGATGCCGCGATGCGCGCCCTCACAAGATCCTCCACCTCGTATCCGCTTGTCGGGCCGCTCCGGCCAGCTTTCACGCGGAATGCGGTTCGAGTTTAGCGCATCACCGTCGGCTTCCCGCGGCGCAGGAGGCGGAGCATAGCACTAGTCCCCTGTGGTATCCTAGAGGTTGCTGAAGGGACTTCAATCTATGCTTTTCGAGGTTGGCGAGACCGTCGTTTATCCGCATCACGGCGCTGCAACTATCACCGAAGTAAAAAAGAGAATCATCAAAGGCGAAGAGAAGCTCTACCTCAAGCTGAACGTGACTCAGGGCGACCTGACGATCGAGGTTCCTGCCGACAATGTCGACCTGGTCGGCGTGCGCGATGTCATCGGCAAGGAGGGACTTGACCGGGTTTTCGAGGTGCTGCGCGCACCGTTCACCGAGGAGCCGACCAACTGGTCGCGTCGCTACAAGGCGAACCTCGAGAAGCTTGCTTCTGGTGATGTCATCAAGGTTTCAGAGGTCGTGCGCGACCTGTGGCGCCGAGACCAGGACCGTGGGCTCTCCGCTGGAGAAAAGCGGATGCTCGCGAAGGCTCGGCAGATCCTCATCTCCGAGCTCGCGCTGGCCGAGAAGACCGATGAAGAGAAGGCTTCCACCGTTCTCGACGAGGTGCTCGCCTCCTAGGCGTGAGCGTTCCGCTGGCTGACGTATCCGATCGGGCGCCAGCGGACGCGCATGGCGGGCCTGCCCATAGATGCCCGCCGAACCCGGGCCCACCATACGCGTCCGCCGGCTCTATTGGCAGCACGCACCACCCTGGTGGTCGAGTAGCTGCTCGCGCAGCGAGCCGCGTATCGAGACCGCGCAAGCCGATCCGTGCTTCCGGACCACAGGCGGCTCACGAGGTCTCGATACACTCGCTGCGCTCGCTGCTCGACCACCGAAATCTCGGGAGCATTCCCAAGAGACCCTTGCAACCTGACCTCTGGTGCGGGATCACAGGCACGGTTCCCCGTTTCCCGGTCGCCGGTGTACCGTATTCAGGCTGAACTGGGCCGGCGCGGCAGGAACGGGTCGAAATACGGAACGCAACCTGAATTCGGCACACCCGGGTTCCCCGAGCAGATCCCGGCGCCGACGGTCCCGGCCATCACCGGCACCGTAACCGTTTGCAGGAGAAAACGGGGGTCGGACTGCAATATCCAGCCGAGGGACCTGTTTTTCCTGCATTACGTGCAGCAGGTCGGGTTGCGGGGTCTCGATACGCTCGCTGGCGCTCGCTACTCGACCACCGAAATCCGGGCGGCGTTCCTCGCCGACCCCCGTAACGCTACGCTCTAACGCATGAGCGATTCCCGTCCGGCTGTGGCCGTGATCGTCGTTGCGGCAGGAAGCGGGTCGCGGCTTGGCGCGGGAACGCCCAAGGCGTTTGTCGACCTCGCCGGTCGGCCGATCCTGCTTCACGCGTTACATTCCGTGTTCGGAATGTCTTCGCCGGCGCAACTGATCGTCGTCGCTCCGCCCGAGTTGGTCGCCGATACGCGTGAGCTCGTCGGCCGGTCAGCGCCCGAGGTGTCCGTGGTGGCCGGGGGAGCATCGAGGCAGGCGTCGGTGGCGGCCGGCCTCGCCGTCATCGAGCCGCAGGTGCGAACCGTGCTGGTACACGATGCTGCGCGCCCGCTGACGCCCAGTGACCAGTTCGACCGAATCGTGTCGCAGGTGCTGCGCACCGATCGCGGTGCCGTCCCCGGCCTGCCGGTCAGCGATACCGTCAAACGCATTGCAGACGACGGGACCATCCAAGAGACCGTCGACCGCTCCGAGTTGTCTGCCGTGCAAACGCCCCAAGGATTTCCTCGCGACCAACTGGATGCTGCATACGCGGCCGCGACGGACGACGCAACAGACGACGCCGCGCTGCTCGCTGCCATCGGGCATCCGGTCACGGTCATCGATGGCGACCCGATGGCTTTCAAAATCACGACGCCATGGGACTTGCGCCGAGCCGAACAGTTGCTGACCGCGACGGATGCCGAGCTGCGCATCGGAGTCGGAACAGACACGCACGCATTCGACGAGGCAGCCGAGCTCTGGCTTGCCGGGCTGCACTGGCCAGACCAGCCGGGGCTCGCCGGCCACAGCGACGGCGACGCGGTCTGCCACGCCATCGTCGACGCACTACTGTCAGCAACCGGTCGCGGCGACATCGGCAGCGTGTTCGGCACAAGTGACCCCCGGTTCGAGAACGCGCACGGCGAGGTCTTCTTGCGCGCTGCCCGTGCTGAGATCGAGTCTGCAGGATTCCAGATCGGGAATGTGTCTGCGCAGATCATCGGCAACCGGCCACGATTCGCCGAACGCCGAGGCGAAGCCGAGATGGTGCTGTCGGCCATCCTCGGAGCACCGGTGAGCGTTTCGGCGACGACGACCGACGGACTCGGCTTCACCGGTCGAGGCGATGGCATCGCGTGCATCGCCACCGCCTTGATGCGGCGGCTCTCGACCTGACCGCGCACACGCAGGAAGCCATGACACATAAGCGGTCGGGGCTGCCTGCCACGGTCAGCCAAAGTAGGCTTACGTCGTGACTGTGCGACTCTACGACACGAAGGCGCAAGCCTTGCGTGACTTCACCCCGCTGAACGACGGCGCCGTGGGGATGTACGTCTGCGGCCCGACCGTGCAGTCGTCGCCTCACATCGGCCACCTGCGTTCGGCTCTCGTCTATGATCAGCTGCGCCGATGGCTCAGTTATCGCGGCATGGATGTGACTCTCGTGCGCAACGTCACAGACATCGACGACAAGATCCTGGTGAACGCGGCGGCGGAACAAGCCTCAGGTAGCGCGGAGCAGTGGTGGGCGCTGGCTTATCGCTACGAGCTCGAATTCACAGCAGGCTACAACGCCCTCGGCATTCTTCCGCCGACGTACGAACCGCGGGCGACCGCAAGCATCCCGCAGATGCAGAGCATCATCGCGCAACTCATCGAGGACGGTCACGCATATGCGGCAGGTGATGGTTCTGGTGACGTGTACTTCGATGTGGCCAGCTGGCCCGCATACGGCGAACTCACGCATCAGAGCATCGACAAGATGGAAGCAGCGGCGGATGCCGATCCGCGAGCCAAGCGCGACCCGAGAGACTTCGCCTTGTGGAAGGGGCACAAGAACGGCGAGCCGGACTCCGCTGCCTGGGAGAGCCCATGGGGCGATGGAAGGCCAGGCTGGCACATCGAATGCTCCGCCATGTCCAAACAGTATTTGGGTGCGCGGTTCGACATCCACGGCGGCGGCCTCGATCTGCGCTTTCCGCACCACGAGAACGAATTGGCGCAGTCGAGCGCGGTCGGGGACGCGTTCGCCAATTATTGGGTGCACAGCGGACTGGTCAACGTCAACGGACAGAAGATGTCCAAGTCGCTCGGCAACTCCGTCTACGCCGCCGAACTGCTTGCGCAGGCCAAGCCGTTGGTCGTGCGGTACTACCTGGGCTCGGCGCACTACCGTTCCACCATTGACTTCCACGATGGGTCGCTGACCGAATCCGAGGCGGCGCTCGAACGCATCACAGGTTTCCTCGACCGCGTCGAGCGCCGGCTTGCCGGAACCCGATTCGCCGGCAGCGGACCTGAAGTCGTTCCAGAGGACTTCGCAGCGGCGATGGATGACGATCTCGCCGTGCCGCAAGCTCTTGCCGTGCTGCACGACACAGTGCGCGCCGGTAATGCGGCGCTGGATGGCGACGACCTGTCGGCAGCGGCCAACGCGCGCGGGCAGGTGATCGCGATGACCGAGATTCTCGGGATCAACCCGCTTGACCCGCGATGGAATGCGGCAGAGGATCACAAGGCAATGAACGCTCTCGATACGCTGATCGGGCGGATGCTCGTCGACAGACAGTCGGCGAGGACGTCCCGCGACTTCGCAGCGGCAGACCGCATCCGCGACGAGTTGGGCGCGGCCGGAATAACGATAGAAGACACCCAGACGGGTGCACATTGGAGTCTCGATGGCGAATAAGCCGAACCGCGCCGGTGCTGTGCGGAAGACGAAGAAGGGCCCGACGAAGGGCACAGGCGGAAACGGCCGAAAGGCGTTGGAGGGCAGGGGGCCGACACCGAAAGCCGAGGATCGCACGTACCACGTCGCAGGCAAGCGCAAGGCGGCACAGGAGCGGTACACCGCCGCAGGTGGCGAATCACGAGGCGCGGTCCGGTCAGGTTCGCGCGGGGGCAGGCAGGATTCAGGCGGTCCAGCGCAGCGGCGATCGAAGGGCGATGACAGCGAGATCGTCACAGGGCGCAACTCGGTGCTCGAGGCGTTGCGTGCGCGCATCCCGGCGACGACGCTCTACATTGCGGCTCGGGTCGAAATGGACGACCGAGTGAGGGAGATGCTCGCCCTCGCCAAGAACCGCGGCATCCCCATGCTGGAGATCATGCGTCCAGAGCTTGACAGGATCTCGGGGCGCGACGCAGTGCACCAGGGCGTCGCGCTGAAGGTGCCACCGTATGAGTACTCCCACCCGATCGAGCTGCTGGATGCTGTGCTTCGCCGCGGCCAGACACCGTTGTTCGTCGCACTTGACGGCATAACGGACCCGCGGAACCTGGGAGCGATCATCCGCTCGACCGCAGCGTTCGGCGGGCAGGGTGTGATCGTGCCGCAGCGTCGTTCTGTTGGTGTGACGGCGTCGGCTTGGAAGACGTCGGCAGGCGCGGCTGCGCGCACACCGGTGGCGATGGCATCCAATCTGACGCAGACCCTGAAGGCGTTCAAGGAGCGAGGCGTCTTCGTGCTCGGGCTCGACGGCGGCGGCGACGTTTCGCTGCCGGGCCTGGAATTGGCCGACCGGCCCGTCGTGATCGTCGTCGGAAGCGAGGGCAAGGGGCTCTCCCGTCTGGTGACCGAGACGTGCGACGAGATCGTGTCCATTCCGATCAGCGCGGGCACAGAATCGCTGAACGCGGGAATCGCGGCGAGCGTGACCCTGTATGAGGTTTCGCGATTGCGGGCGGCGCGCTAGCCGCCGGCGAACCGGGCAGAGGCATCCGGGTGTCAGATGAACCGGGACGCGCACCGCGAACGCCTCCTCGCGAAACTGTACTCGCGGGAGGGCGCAGCCGAGCCGGCGCGCGACTATCGTGATCCGCTGACCGGCAAGTTGCTGCACATGACCCCGACCGAATGGGAACTGCTGCAGTACGACCGCGAACATCCCGTGCAGGATGCGCAGGATGCGCAGGATGCGCAGGGCGTGCAGCGCGCGCAGCGCGTGCAGAGCGCTCACGAGTCGCAGGCGCCCGACGGGGGAGCGGCTTCGACCCATCGCGCATCCCCGGTTGCTGATGGGCAGACCGGCGCGCAGCCGCGGCGGCGCAGGCGGATCGCCACCGGTGCCGCTCTCGTGGTTGCTGGATGCATCATCGGTGCCGGCATCACCCTCGCCGTCGTTCTGACCTCTCCAGCACTCGTTGGCCAGCAGCAAGCGGCATCCGCACCCACCAACGAGATTCGCAACGTGTTCGACTCCGGCGACTTCGCTTCATCGGATCCGGGGTCACTGGCGGCGATCGGGTTTGAGCGAGACTCGTTCAGGCTGGTCGGCGACGAGATCGTCTATGACCGCACAGGGCAGGTGTACGCCGCGCGCCGAGATGACGGACAATACTGCCTGGTTCTTGTTGCCGGCCCGGTTCGTGTGGCTGACGCGTGTGCGACGGCCGAGGGCATCGGACGCGATGGGCTCAGCTTGCAGGACACGACCAGGGAAAGCGACGGAAGCCTTCTGACGTTCACGGCCGAGTGGAACCGCGATGGTCAGATCACCTGGAAGCTCGTGGAGAGTCCGCACTGAAGGTTTTCTAGACCTTCGCGCGCCAGTCGTCGTCGTCGCCGGCCGGCAGCGGCGTCGGAAGGGTGATGTTCTCGGTGGGCGGCGCGATGACGGTTGCTTCATCGCGCCGGTGCCGAAGCACATCGTTGATGTACGAGGTGACCGCCTCGGCAAGTGGAACATCGCGATTCTCGTCCTGAGACAAATACCACCGGTGCTCGAGCAGCTGATGGAACATCTCTGCGGGCTCGAGCTTGCCGCGAAGGTCGCTCGGGATCGCCCGCACCACCGGCTCGAACACCCGCAACAGCCATTCGTGCGCCATGGCCTCTTCGTCCAGACTCTGTTTGCCGAGTGTCGCAGCATACGAGTCCAGATCGTTCAGCAGGCGACGGGCCTGATTTTCGCCAGCGTCCAAGCCGGTCAGGCGCAGCAGACGTCTCTGATGATGGCCTGCGTCGACGACCTTCGGTTGAATGCGCACGGTCGTGCCGGACTCGTCGGTCTTGATCGCGAGCTCTTCGATGTCGAAACCGAGGTCGTTCAAGCGGTCAACGCGCTGACTGATGCGCCAGCGCTCCGACGACGAGAACGATTCGCTGCCCGTGAGCTCTTTCCAGAGCGATCGGTATGCTGCGACGATTCCGTTCGAGACGGCGATCGGGTCGAGTTCTTCATCGGCGCGCCCGCCGGCCTCGAGGTCCATCAACTCCCCGGCAATGTTCACCCGCGCGATCTCCAGGTCGTTTTCGCGCTGCCCGTTGGACAGGCCGCCATCGTAGAGTTGCCCTGTTTCGGCGTCGACGAGGTATGCCGCGAACGCGCCTGCATCGCGGCGGAACAGGGTGTTCGACAGTGAAACATCGCCCCAGAAGAAGCCGATGACGTGCAGACGCACGAGCAGGACGGCCAACGCGTCGACCAGACGGGTCGCAGTATCCGGCCGCAATGTCTGGGAGAACAGCGCGCGATACGGCAGCGAGAACTTCAGGTGTCGCGTCACGAGGGCAGGCTTGAGCGGTTCGCCGTCGTTGTCGGACCTGTTGGTGATAACCGCAAGCGGATCGACGCACGGCACGTCGAGCCGCTGCAGCGTGCGCAGCATCTCGTACTCGCGCTTAGCGAGCTCGCCGGTCGTCTCCTTGATTGCGATCACGTAACCCGAGAGATTCGCAAAACGAACCAGGTGGCGAGAAATGCCTTTGGGAAGCAGGGCGATGTGGTCGTTCGGCCAGTCGTCGAGCGGGATGTTCCACGGCAGGTCGAGAAGAGCGGGGTCGACTGTCGCCGCGGTGATGTTCAAAGATCCGGCCATGGTTACTCCAGGATAGTGCGCCATACACACGACGCTGCCGCGACTCCGAAAGGAGCCGCGGCAGCGTGCGTGGTGATGGATTAGTCGATGACGGCTCCACCGAGGCGTTCGCCGCTTTCGTCGTTGAAGATGTGCACGTGACCAGCCTTGGGGCTGATGTACACGGTGTCTCCAGCGTTCGGGTGCGAACGGCCATCGACGCGACCGACGAAGTCGGTGCGCTTGCCCTCGACCTCTGAGTGGCCGTACAGGTAGCCGTCTGCGCCCAGTTCTTCAACCAGGTCGACGGTCACCCTGAGGCCGGTGCCCTCTGACGGCGAAACGACGACGTCTTCTGGGCGAACACCGATGGTGACCTGCTTGCCGGCGTTCGCGAGGGTCTCGCGCTCTACAGGCACAACAGCGGTACCGAACTGAACGCCGCCATCGACGACATCCGCCGAGATGAGGTTCATGGCCGGGCTGCCGATGAAGCCTGCGACGAACACGTTGTTCGGCTGTGCGTAGAGATCACGCGGGGTTCCGACCTGCTGCAGCACGCCATCCTTGAGAACGGCAATGCGGTCGCCCATCGTCAGGGCCTCGGTCTGGTCGTGTGTGACGTAAACCGTGGTGACGCCCAGGCGGCGGGTCAAGGATGCGATCTGCGTGCGAGTCTGAACGCGAAGCTTCGCGTCCAGGTTCGACAGCGGCTCGTCCATGAGGAACACCTGTGGGCTACGCACGATCGCGCGGCCCATCGCGACGCGCTGACGCTGACCACCGGAGAGCGCCTTCGGCTTGCGGGCCAGGTAGGGCTCGAGGTCGAGCAGCTTCGCAGCTTCGAGCACGCGCTGTGCGCGCTCTTCCTTGTGAACGCCGGCGATCTTCAGGGCGAAGCCCATGTTCTCTGCGACGGTCATGTGCGGGTA